>DLBH01000004.1 GCA_002494165.1 Lachnospiraceae bacterium UBA7026
TGCCATGATGTATAAGATTGAGGGAGAGGACCTTTACCTGATTGGAACCAGCGAGCATTCCATGATTGGTAAGTTTATTGATACGGTCATCCAGGCGGACACCCTGCCCAGAACCCTGACCTCCTATTCCCCCTGCTTCCGTAAGGAGAAGGGAGCCCATGGTATCGAGGAGAGAGGCGTTTACCGGATTCACCAGTTTGAGAAGCAGGAGATGATTGTTGTGTGCGAGCCGGAGGACAGTCCCATGTGGTTTGACAAGCTCTGGCAGAATACGGTAGACCTTTTCCGGTCCATGGATATTCCTGTAAGAACTCTGGAGTGCTGCTCCGGTGACCTGGCAGACCTCAAGGTGAAGTCTGTGGATGTGGAGGCCTGGTCTCCAAGGCAGAAGAAGTATTTTGAGGTGGGCAGCTGCTCTAATTTAGGAGACGCCCAGGCCCGCCGGCTGAAGATCCGCGTGGTAGGGGAAAAAGGTAAGTATTTTGCCCACACCCTCAATAACACCGTGGTGGCTCCACCCAGAATGCTGATTGCTTTCCTTGAGAATAATCTCAATGAGGATGGAAGTGTGAATATTCCTGAAGTCCTTCGTCCTTACATGGGTGGAACAGAAAAACTGATTCCTGCTGAGTAAGGTTTGAACAGAGAAAAAAGTCTTTGTCTATGGAGTAAGTTTTCAGGCAGGATTATATTTCTCGGTCAGGAAGCAAGCCTTGAGACAAGGAAAAGGCTTTTAGTCAGAGAATAAGACGCCGGCCAGGGAAGAAGCTTTGACAAAGTCAGCAGAAATTAAAATATGAAGAAGAAAAAACCATCTGTCAGAAGAAACTGATGTGGCACCCTGCCTGGGGCGGTCATATCAGATGACTGACAGATGGTCTTTTTTATATGTCATTTTATGATTTTGGCAGACAGCCTGGAAAGACTAGTTGTCCTTTTTATTTGAAGAAGAACGTCTTCTTCTGGTCGTGCCTGTGCCGGCTGAGCCCTGGGAAGTCCTGGCAGTGGAGCCGGAGCCTTTGGCGGAAGTCCTTGCCGCAGTGGAAGAAGACCTGGAAGAAGATGTCTTAGTGGAAGAAGGCTTAGTGGAAGGCTGTCTGGAGGAGGATGATTGCAACCGTCGCTTGTTGCGCTGCTGAATCCTCTGGCGCCGCTTCTTTTCTGCCAGAATCCGGCGGATCACCTGCATCAAAATGAAGACCAGCACAAAGGCAATGATTATGCGTATCATATAATTCAGGACCTTGTGGGGAGTGATCTGCTTTTTATTAACCTCGGCAGCGGTCATATTATCATCAATACTTTTGCCGCCAGAGTAGGCTTTGGCGGCATCAGTACTAGGATCATATATTACGGGAGTGGAACCGATCATGGTATCTCCAACCATGATATTCAAACGGCCCAGCCGTCCGTTCTCTTTATCCTCATCCAGGATAAATTGATAAGAGATGGCGGACTCATCGAATTTCTTTTTAACAAGGATGGAATAGCTCTGATCGACCTGGCAGTTAAGGAACTTGACCTTATCGTAGGTCGCCTCATCCAGCTGGCCGCTATTTTTCAGGGTTGACTCCAGATCAAAATCTTTCAGGGGAGTAATCTGCTTAACCTTATTAAAGGCCCATTTGTAAAGCTTCTTGGTATCTTTGTAGCTGTTGTCAGCTCCATAATCCTTAAGGATAACACAGATCAGTTCCACGCCGTCTTTCTTGGCATAGCTAACCAGGGTGTTGAGGGCGGCCTGGGTAAAGCCTGTCTTGGCTCCTTCCACACGCTTGTAATAGTACTCAGAACTTTCATGCATGATCTTGGCATGGTTGGTGAGCTCTATGGTGTGAGTCAAGGTATCGCTGGCAGGAATCGTGTAGGTAAGGGTTCCGGCAATCTTGCGGAACTCTTCATACTGCATAGCCTGTTGGAGAATCAGGGCCATATCATGGCCTGTAGTATAATGCTTTTCGTCGGGAAGACCATGGGGATTCCTGAACCGGGTATTGGTACAGCCAAGTTCTTTGGCCCGCCTGGTCATCAGCTTACCAAAAGCCTTGTCAGAGCCGGCAATGTTCTGGGCTATGGCAGCCGCCGCTTCATTGGCCGAAGCCAGCATGAGGGCATAGAGGGTATCCTCTACAGAAAGGACGGCACCGGCGTTAATGCCGGCGGAGCTGCTGCCGGCTTCAATGCCTTCGACAGCTTCTTTGGTAAAGACAATATTATCATCCATCTTGAGGTACTCTATGGCGAGCAGGGCAGTCATAACCTTTGTGATGCTGGCGGGATAACGTCGGGTATAACCCTCGTAGGAATAGAGAATAGCACCGGTCCTGGCATCCATGAGAAAGGCAGAATCAGCTGCTATGGTAGGAGCATCCTCAAAGCCATCTACATTATAGTGGGCGCAGTGCTCGCCAATGGGATTATCTGCCGTGGCCTTGCTGGTGTCCTTTACGGCTTCTGTCGCATCAGCCTCTTCTGATGAGGCCGGTGCCTGGTCCTGGACCGTGGAGGCGGTCTGGGTCTGGCCGGCTTCTGTAGAAGCAGACTGAGCCTTGCCGGCTTCTGTAGAAGCAGACTGAGCCTTGCCGGTCTCTGTAGAAGCAGACTGAGCCTGGCTGGCTTCTGTGGCTGCCGCCTGGGCAAAAACCGGAGTTGACAGAGGACCAAACACTGATGAGACAGCGATGCTGGCCGTCACCAGAAGGGAAAAACATGATGTAAGTAATCTTTTCATAATTATTATTCTCTCCTTACACATACTATGCTATAGCTGTGAGATCGTCTGTATATCCAAAATTAAGGCAAAAACAGCCTTTGGATGAAAGTGCATATCAGATTTATTTTATACTATAGTCATAGTCTGTGCAAGGAAAAAGTTGTTATTTAAAGCTGACGGCCCCTTTAAGTCACTTACAGGGGCCGTCTGTCGGTAAAGAGGTTAGAGCTGCCGGGCTGTCACAGGTCCAGCAGGTCCTTCTTCTTTTTCTGGAATTCCTCTTCTGTGATGATGTCCATGTCCAGGAGTTCCTTGAGCTTTTTCAATTCTTCGTAAGGGTCGGAGGCAGGGCCTGCCTGGACCGTCCTGTTTTGAGGCCCTCCTTCCGCCGGGCCGGCCTGGCCTGTTTCCATCCTGGCTGCCCGTTCCCGTTCCCGCTGCAACTCCTTTAATGCCTTGCGGATCTTGCGGGCAGAAGACCTGGGGAAGGGAATGGATACCTCCCTGCCTTCATAAACCATGGTCAGGATTCCGTAAGCGGCAAACAGGGGCTCGCTTGTGATCTCCAGCTTTTCAATCTTGTCATAGGGAAAAGACCGGCTGCCGACGATAAAACAGTCCTCGTCAAAAATCAGGTCTTCCATATTGAAGCGGCCTTCTATCTCGTTATACATATATTGTGTTCACCTCGGTATTTTATATTTGGATTAATAATTTTGTATTTTTATATTATAGCAAGATTGGGGACATCCCACAATTAAAGATTGGAGATATCTCATAATTATGAACTGTAAAAGAGGAAATGAGGGTATAAACAGAGCACCCTTTTGACCGTCTGGTGTCAAAAGGGTGCAGCCTTATATGGGGGTAGTTGAAGTTAATAAAGCTTCAGGAGTCTCCCTGATTTTCATTTTGGTTGAGGGTCCGGTATTCAGCAGGAGAATATTCATAAACCGCCTTAAACTTGGTGCTGAAGTAACCCGGGCGGATATAACCACAGTTTCTGGCGATATCTTCAATCTTCATATCGGTGGAGACCAGCAGGTCTGCCGCTTTTTTAAGCCGGTACTGGTGGATATAGACCGTCGGGGGCCTGCCCAGCTCCCTGCGGAAGGTCCGGTAACACTCCCTACTGCTGATATGGGCGCTCTCTGCCACATCCTTTACCTGGATATCCTCCATGTAATTACTGGCAATAAAGGAAAGCATCTGTTCAATACGGGCCGACAGGCCGCTGGTGACAGCAGGCTTAAGCTGGGGCCTGTATTTCTTGTGGAGACAGAGGATGATACTGCTCAGCTGGTTGCGGATCAGTAATTCGAAGCCCATGGGCCGGTCTTCTCCCAGCTTGATGATGTCCTTTAGTTTTTTCAGGATAAAAGGGTCTCTGGTGATGAGGAAGGCCAGCTTCTGGTCATGGAGCACCGGATAGACATATTTATCGTTGATGGAATCGGGGCCTGACAACAGGGCTTCATGGAAAACGACACTGTAAAAAACAGGCTTTAGCGAGGCATCTTTCATGGCGTGCCTTTTGTGGGAGGAGATAAAATAGATATCCTCCTCGTGGAGAACCTGACTGGTCTCATCACAGCGGAGCTCTATCTGACCCCTTTCCACAAATCCGATTTCTATCTCCTGATGCCAGTGCTCCGGGACCATACTGTTGACCATACTTTTTAAGCTGGTCTCATAAATCTCACAGGGAAATGCTTTGATGCCGTGGAGATCATATTCCCGTCCGTCGGGTCCCAGGGACAACATTAATAGTTTTTTAGCCATTCTTCTCACTTGTCTTCAGATAGCAGTCATAGGTGTCTTTTAATTGCTCCATATCGCTAAGCCAGTCCTGGACACTCCTATAATCATTTCTCTTAAGCAGCATCCTCCGGTCCATAAGGGCAGAGAGGGTTATGGCATTCTTCATCTGCTCTTTATCTTTGATGGCACTGTACTCAGGAAAATCGATCTCACTGGCAACCCGGAAGAGGTTGGCTGTGGAACAGAAGCCGACCATCTGACTAAGCAGCTGGCTCATGAAGGCCTCCTGGAGGCCCTTGACCCCCTTGTACTCTTCCTTGGCGTCCTGGTTCCAGTAGCGGATAAAGAGCTTCTTATAATCTTCAAAAATCTGGCTGATGGTATCGAGAATGTAGGCCTTAAAGGGCTCTCTCTTCTCTTCGTCCTCATAGGGGCGGAAGCAGGCACAGACATACTGGGAAATCAGGTTGCCGAAAAGATAACCCAGGTCAAAGGCGATGGGGCCGCAGAAGCTGTATTCCATGTCAATTACCTTCATCTCATCTTCCCCGATGAAGATGTTGGAGGTGTGGTAATCACAGTGGATGAGAGCCTCTGACTTCTTCATAAAGAGGTCTCTTAAGACATATCTCTCCAGGATAGCCGCCGGATCAAAGACGATATCCTTGATGCAGAAAGCGATCTCCGGGTCCAGGCTCAGGCCGCAGGCCTTGCTGCCGAACTCGTCTTTGGAAATGAAGAGGATATTGTCGAAGATGTTACGCATCTTGTGATTGGTAAAATGGTTGTCCAGTTCCCGGAAAAGGGCGGTATCCATAAAATACTCAGAGGTATAGAAATGGATCTTGGACAGGAACCTGGCCGCATGGCCGGCAAAATTCGGGTAGATCTCCGACTTATTGAGCTGGAATCGGAGGATCTTCAGATAAGATACGTCCTCTGTGGCCATAACCTGGTTGTCCTCATCATAGAAATAGAGGTCCGGAATATAGTCAGGCACGATGGCCTTGCGGATTTCCATGGATTCGTACTCCAGCCTGGTCCGCTCCGAGGACAGATTGGTAAAGTCTTCGTTTCTTCCTGTGGCCCGCCCCTGCTTTACAATGATATTCCTCCTGCCGTCTGACACCCGGAATATGAAGTTCAGGTAGCCGTCACCGTCTTCTTCCTCGGTTCCTTCCCCTACGGCAGAGATGACCAGAGGCTTTGAATAATCCAGGTCGGGCATATGGCCTTTGAGATATTCTGTCAAATTCTCTTTGTTAAGTACAATCATTATTCTCACTTCTCCATTATTAGTTTATCCAGAATTCCCGAATGATCTTGAAATAGCTGGTCCTTTTATGATTATTCAGCAGGAGTAATCCCGCTGAAATAATACAATGATTTGCACTTTATTATACAATACTCTTTCTTATTAAAAAGTTTATGGCACAAATATGAAAGAAACTCGTCACAATTTCAAAAATTAAAGAGCTGTCATCTGTACCAGTCCAGGAATTTAAAAAAGTATTTAAGGATAATAAAGCCGTCAGGAATCAGCAATCCACACGGACGATGATTTTGCCGTTTACCCTGCCCTGGTCTAAGGCGGTGCAGGCCCTGGGGATTACTGCCTGGTCGCGGCAGATGACCGCAGGGATGGCGGCAAGGTTGCCGGTGCCGTCTGGACACGGATTATGGAGGATTATGGTCATGTGGATGATGATACCCCCTCCTTTGCCATATCCCTCTACAAGGAATACCGGAGTCAGGGCACAGGGACCAGGCTGATGAAGGCCATGCTGGCTTTGTTGAAGGAAGAAGGTTATGAGAGAGCGTCCCTGGCAGTACAGAAGGCTAATTATGCAGTCAATATGTATGAGAAGCTGGGCTTTAAAAGAGTGGATGAGAATGATCAGGAATATATTATGGTCTGTGAATTATGAGCAGGGAAGCGATAGAACAACGGCCAGTGAACTATGTTTAGGGAACCGAAAGAACAATGGCTTTTGAATGATAGGCAGGAAACCGAAAAGTTGTGTAAAGAACTCTGGTTCTTGAACTATGTCCAGGAAACAGATAGAACAATGGTATGTGAACTATGAGTAAGGAATTGATCGAAGATATTGATAAACTGCATAGCACGGAAATGGGACTTGAAAGAATCAGGAGCAATCTTGACCTTGGCCAGGTGGACCCGGTGGCCTGGTGCCGGGAAGCGATCCTGGAGGAGAAGGCAGTCATTACCCGTAAGGGTAAGAACTGGTATGTGAGGACCCGCGGCTGTGTGATTACAGTGAATGCAGGCAGCCTCACCATAATTACGGCCCACAAGGAGAAATGAATATAAAAAAGGAAGAATTTTCAGAGGGAAGCGGTCGTCGGTATCCAGGACGACCGCTTTCTGCTTAAACCAACCAAATCTGCCAGAGAATGAGTGCCGGATCTGGCAAAAGAATTATTTTATGTAAGGATTGGGGAAATGCTATTGCTGACCAAGCCATTTCTCCAATAATACCAGATTCACATACGGTATCCCGTTAAAAACTGTGGGTACGATGGAGATTTCTTTGTAGCCCAGCTTCTTGTACATAGCCCTGGCGGTCAGGTTTTTCTCATTGGTATCCATGCGGAGTTCAGGGCAGCCATGGTCCGCCGCATATTTCTCATAGAAGGCGACAAACTTTTTGCCCAGTCCTCTCCCGGCTGCCGCCGGTGATATGGCAAGGGTGTGGAGGACACAGACCTGGTCATTAGAGGCCTGGTGTTTCCAGGGGGCACCATAATAGGAGTCGACCTGGATCTGATTAATAACAGCGACGCCCAGTAAATGGTCGTCTTCCTCAAGGACAAATAGGTCGTCCCGGCCGAGGGCGGCTTCTGCGGTGGCCTTAACCGGATAAATACCCCGGATCCATCCCGTGAAGAGTTTGCCCTCTTCCTGGGCCTGGTGGACCTGGTCATAAAGAGAGGCGACCGCATCAATATCCTGGTAAACAGCTTTTCGGATTATTTGCTTCATTCTTCTGGAACTCCTTTTATCTGTGGGGATTATAGGTTCTGTTTTCCATTATATATTAGGTTTATTGGGAGATTCAATATAAGAATAACAGGCCGGTCTGCTTTGTCATACCTGGAAGGCTGGAAACAGGCTGCAATGAATGGCATGTTCAGGAACTATCTATATCTGAAAGAAAAAGGGGCTGTCGCACTAAAGCGGCGGCCCCTTGTCACGTAAAAAGGCAGGTGTCACCGCGCCAGATGTTCAAGATCGTCGTTTATGCGGCCATGAACCGCATCTATTCCTGCAGGGACATCGAAAGCGCCTGCAAACGGGATATCAATTTCATGTATCTTCTCGAAGGGAAGCCTGCGCCGGACCATGCGACCATCGCGAGGTTCCTCTCCCTCCATTTCTCCCAGTGCTCCAAAAAGACCCTTGCCGAAGTGACCGGGCTGCTGAAAGACCTGGAGACTCTGGAAGGATACATCGCCAGGCTGAAGGAGTACAACCAGAAGATCCATACCTGTGGTGACCGGAACAGCTACTCCAAAACGGATCCCGACGCCACTTTTATGCGGATGAAGGAAGACCACATGCTCAACGGCCAGCTCAAGCCGGCCTATAATCTCCAGCACGGCGTGGACTCGGAATACATCACCTGGCTGGACGTGACCCAGAGGCCGACGGACACCAGGACGCTGATCCCGTTCCTGAAGGACATGGAAGAGCACCTGCCCTTCCGCTACAGGGACATCGTGGCGGACGCCGGCTATGAGAGCGAGGAAAACTACCTTTTCATCGAGGGGAACGGGCAGGTCGCCTTTATCAAGCCCAATAATTATGAAAAGGCAAAGACACGCAGGTACAAAAAGGACATCGGCCGGATGGAGAACATGGAGTATGACAAGGAGAGGGACTGCTATATCTGCAGCATGGGGAAGGAGATCCAATGGGTTTATGACCGGAAGGAAAAAACGGCAACCGGGTACAGACGCACGACATCCGTCTACCGGTGCGGAGACTGTAAGGGATGCCCCCGGAAGACGGAATGCATCAAAGGGAACAACTGAAAGACCCCCATGGAGGACCGGTCAAAAACACTGTACGTATCAAAGACCATGAAGGAAAAAAGGCAGGAAGACCTGGAACGGATCACAAGCGGTTACGGGATACAGCTGAGGATGAACCGAAGCATCCAGGCGGAAGGATCCTTTGCCGATGTGAAGGCCGATATGGCCTTCCGGCGTTATACTTACCGGGGCATGGACAATGTCACGGCCCAGAGCGTGATCCTGGCGATCGCCCATAACGTCAGCAAATATCACAACAAGATCCAGGCCGGGAAAACAGGGCACCACCTGTTCGGTCTGAAAGAGATCGCTTAAATTTAGAAAAACCAAAAACAGGACAGACCGGGTCTTTGATCAAAAACCAGGGTCCTGTAGAAGCCGCAGAAAGCGATAGCGCTGTTTTTAATAAAGACACTGTAGGCCGAGAAGAGACCGATGTAGCTCATAGGCAGTCCCAGGGACTTAAAGAGGATGGTTATGCCCGGTATAAGACCCGGAGTTGCCATAGACAGC
Organism: Lachnospiraceae bacterium UBA7026; assembly: GCA_002494165.1. GTDB lineage: Bacteria > Bacillota > Clostridia > Lachnospirales > Lachnospiraceae > Anaerobutyricum. Next base: position 9,044 of record DLBH01000004.1, read on the forward strand.
TGCAGGGTCAGGAGGGACAGGATCAGCAGGAATTCCGGTGAGATAGGGACACCGGTCATTTTCGTTACCATGAAACAGGACAGTATATAGGCCGATGGAGATGAGGGGGACAGCAGGGCCTGGTTGAGCGGCTACCAGAAGGAAGTGAAGTCCGGGTCGATGGCAAAATCGTCTTTTGAGATCTCTTTGAATTTTCCGATACCAGACATTTCATTTCCTGTGGTGAAAATAAGACCAACGAGGGGCCCTGTCTTTCTAAGAAGCCAGAGCGGATTGACCTTGCATCTGAAAGATACCTTGGCCAGTTTAAGGAGGCCGCACACTAGTATACACAGATAGGTGCCAACAATGTACCTCCAGCCGTCAATAATCATACCAGATTGGCCCTTGGCAGTAATGGTGAAGATACTTAAAAAGGGCACAGCCACCATAGTTTTCAGTACCAGGTCCATGACTTCATTAAGCCAGTCTCTGACTTCGATCAGAAGCGAAGGGAGAACTGGTGTTTTTTTGCTGATAATGAGCAGGGCGGCACCCAGCAGGAGGCCGAGAATGGCAAGCTGGGGGAAGTTATTATCCACAAAGGGAGAGAAAATATTGGTCGGAAAGATGGCCGGTTCTTCGCTGGTGGGGGGAGGGTTTCATGTATATCAGCTTGTCTGCCCTGGCCGGTCTGACCCGGGCAGGAAAACACTATAAATAGTATAACCTATTTCCCCGGATTTTCTATAAGAGAGCTGGCTGCCAGAAAAGAACACCAAGACAGGCTGAGAAGAGGATCATCAAGATTGGTGAAGGAGCAGCTTTTTTGTGTTTTTTATAAAGAAAATGGATGGCCAGCAGAATGAGGAAGACGGCTATGGCCTTAAAATCAGGGGTCAGTGAAGTGTGGGCGTCCACAAAGCCCAGCAGGGTGCCGAGGCCCATATTGATGGCCGTGGCCAGAATCAGGGCGACAATGCAGGGACGGACACCGGCGAGAAAGGCCTTTACGCCGGCATATTCCATCAGGTTTTTCAACAGGGATACAATAATAAGGATGATAAAAAAGGAGGGGAGAACTACTCCCAGGGTAGCAAAAAGAGCACCCAAAAGGCCTCCCTGGGTTGAACCTATAAAGGTGGCCATATTGACTGCGAGTGGTCCCGGCGTGGATTCGGATACGGCAATAAAATTCAGGAACTCGCTTTCTGTCAGCCATCCGTTGGAAAGGACGGTTTCTCTGACAAGGGAGATCATTCCATAGCCGCCGCCAAAGGACAGGCTGCCGATCATGAGGAAATTTAAAAAGAGTTTTAGATAAATCATGGGGCAAGTCACTTCCTTTCCTTAATATTCTGCAAGAAATACACTGCAAGGCCTGCCATTCCACAGATTAAGATATAGAAGACGGAGGAGAAGGACAGGGAGGCAAGGCTGCAATAGACCATGGCGCCTATGACCGAAAGCAGGACAAGGATATTAAAGGGGGTTTTCTCTATTGCTTTAAACATTTTCAAGCCGGCAGACAGAATAAGGTAGATCACACAAACCTGTATCCCGTGGAAGGCACGGGATACAAAGGAAAGACTTAAGAACTGGTCAAAAAACATGGAAATACAGAAAATAACCAGGAAAGAGGGCAGACAGACTGCCAGAGTTGAACCGGCTGCTCTGGCCAGGCCTCCCATTTTATAACCGATATAGGTGGCGATATTAATGGCTATGGGTCCCGGGGTAGATTCTGCTATGGCAACAATATTGAGGAACTCCTCTTTATCAATCCATTTTTTCTTTTCTACAAATTCATGCTCCAGCAGGGCGATCATGGCATAGCCGCCGCCGAAGGTAAAAGCTCCTATCTTAAGAAATGACAGGATCAGTGCTCTTTGTTTTCCCATGGGTGAACTTCCTTCTTTCATAATTATGATGATGTCTGTTTTTTATTGACAGGAAGGCAATTGATTTCCTTCAATAAAAAAAGCAGACTTATAAATATTCATAAGCCTGCTTAATATGCTGCTTAAACGGACCAGGTGGTTCATGGAAAACCTGGAAATCATTTAATCTTCAAATTAATAAAAATGGTTTGAATATTAATGCAAATGACCTTGTTTATTATACGGTCTGATTCTGTAACTGTCAACAAGCCAGCCGTTTTTCGCCGTCTTAACTGGATGCTTCTTTATGTAGAAAAGAGCTGTCGATCTGTTTTAGTTCAATGGCGGCCTCCAGCTGTTCCAGCACCTGGAAGGTAATTTCATGATGGTATTCCTTTATCAGAGTAGGGTTTGCAAGGCTGGGACAGCATGAAAATTAAGCGAACAGCCCGGCTTTTTTGAAAACAATCATTTGTTATTATATCCTATGGACAGTGATTTTTCCAGCTTTAGCCAGGTATGTCAGGCAGGTTATTTTAGTCAGGTATATCAGGCAGGTTACTTTAGCCAAACATGTCAGGTAGGTTATTCTAGCCAGATATGTAAGGCAGGTACTTTAGTCAGGTATATTATATATATTATTTTAGCCAGGGATAATAATATAAGCAGGGCATTTTCTGCTTCCCTTGATTAAGCTTGAACAGAATATGTGTAAATGCATGCGTTTTTGGCTCTATTTTACAAAAAAATATTAGAATTAAATATAATTGAACAATCTATTTTGCCTTGACAA
>DLBH01000076.1 GCA_002494165.1 Lachnospiraceae bacterium UBA7026
AACTACCAAACCTCTCCGGCCCACCGGTCTACTGGGCCTGCAGCCGGCTGATGGCCTGGTCGATCCTCCTCAGGGATTCCTCCTTGCCGATGATCTCCATAATCTCCGTAGCCCCGCCGGGTGTCATCCGTTTTCCGGACACGGCTGTACGGACAGGCCACATGACAAGGCCCACCTTATAGCCCTTGTCCTGGCCATAAGCACCCAGGGCCACAAAAAGGGCATCATTACTGAAATCATCCATGCCACTTAAGATATCCCTGACCTCCAGCAGAATCTCCAGGGACTTCTCCAGTGTGCACTTATTTCTCTTATTCTTATACATATCCAGGTCATAGTCCGGAACCTCTTCGAAGAAGTCGATCATATCCGCGATATCCGGGAAGACCTCAATACGGGTCTTGACGAGGGCCGCGATCTTCTTGAGATCATAGTCCTTGGTCACCGTCTTTTTGATGTAGGGCTCTGCTTTCTCGTAAAAGCTGTCAAAGTCCAGAGCCTTCATATATTCCCCATTCATCCATCTCAGCTTGACCATATCGAAAACTGCCGGGGACTTGCTGATATGATGATAATCAAAGGCTTCGACCAGCTCAGGCAGGGAGAAGATTTCTCTGTTGTCAGAAGGACTCCAGCCAAGAAGGGCCACGAAATTCACCACTGCCTCGGAAAGGAAGCCCTGGTCGATCAGATCCTCATAGGAGGAATGACCGGACCTCTTGGACAGTTTCTGGTGGTCTTCATTGGTAATCAGGGGACAGTGGATATACTTGGGCTCTTCCCAGCCGAAGGCCTGGTAAAGCCTGGTGTACTTGGGGGCTGAGGAAAGATATTCATTTCCCCGGACCACATGGGTGATATTCATCAGATGGTCATCAACCACATTGGCAAAATTGTAAGTGGGATAACCGTCGGACTTGATGAGAATCATGTCATCCAGTTCCTCATTGGGCTGGGAAATATCACCGTAGATCTCGTCATGGAAACTGGTCTCTCCCTCGTTAGGCACATTTGCCCGGATAACGAAAGGCTTGCCAGCTTCAAGATTGGCGGCAACTTCCTCCTCAGAAAGATGGAGACAATGCTTGTCATAGATACTGATCTCCTTGCCTCCCACAACCTGCTTGAGGGAATTCAGTCTTTCCTGATCACAGAAGCAGTAATAGGCTTCCTTTTTGGCAATGAGCTCCTTGGCATACTTCATATAAAGACCGGAACTGCAGCGCTCGCTCTGGATATAGGGGCCATAACCGCCGTCCTTGTCAGGGCCCTCGTCATGCTTAAGACCCGTCGCTTCCAGGGTATGGTAAATGATGTCCAGGGCTCCGTCGAAAAATCTTTCCTGGTCTGTATCCTCTATACGTAAAACGAAATCACCGCCCTCATGCTTGGCGATCAGGTATGTGTAAAGTGCTGTTCTAAGATTGCCGACATGCATCCTGCCTGTGGGGCTGGGCGCAAATCTGGTACGAATTTTCTTCATGATCCTGCCTTTCTATGCGTATGGTCCTGCCAGACGCCTTTTCCTTTTTTCATCGTGTTCTTATGACAAAAGCTTCTAAGGGTGTAAAGCCGGTAAAAGCTTTTATGGTTTACTCAGGCCCCGCTGCCGCTTCCTGCCTTATAATCTGATCAGACCTCTGCCGCTTCCTGTCCTATAATTTCGTCAGACCCGCTGACTCACTGCCAAACATTATAATATAAAATATTTTCCAATACAAGGACAAAGTCAGAAGACCCGCCGGGTCAGGGCCTTGCCCACCCATTTATCTTTCCCCCTGGTCCGCCATAATCCCTAAAAGAGAAAGTACGTATATATTTGCGAAAAATCCCATGTTATGGTACTCTTATAGCAATAGATTGGGAGGCTCCCGGCCGGAGCTCCTCATCAAGAAAATAGCCCCACCATGCCCTGATAGAATAAGAAAGAAGGTTATTATGTTATCAGATCTACTGACTTTTTTAGAGACGCTTCCTGAGCAGTCCCTGCAGACCGGCGAACAGTTTCTTCCGGATTCTTTTGATGTCTATGTTCAAAGGTTTCAAGCTCTCATGGGCCGGTTTGATGACACCTATAAGATGATCGGTGCCATCGTATCCCTGGTCTTTGCCCTGCTGATCTGTTTCTTTGGATATAAGTTTTCAAGAATATTTATGAGTATCACCGGTTTTATCGCCGGAGCCCTCCTGGGTTACGGGGCCGCCACCCAGATTTTTAATCTGACCGGCATCCCCCTCATAGCTGTAGTCGTTGTAGCCGGTATCATCATCGCGGCCATGGCCAGCTGGATCTACCTGGCCGGCATATTTATCCTATGCTTTTTCCTGGCCTTTATGGCCTCTGCCAGCCTGCTGCCTTTTTCAGGGGATATCCAGTTTTTCCTCTGCTGTCTCATCGGTCTGATTATAGCGGCCCTGGCCATGAGGTACATGCGGCCTGTAATTATCGTAATCACCAGCCTGGGGGGCGGAATCTGTGCGGCAAGTCTCCTGACCAAGGTTGGTCCTTACCTGAACTTTGCGGTCCTTAACTCACTGCCTTCCAAGATGGTTCTGGCGGTATCCTTCTTTGTCCTGGGCCTCCTTGTCCAGTTCCTGACCACCAAGAACCCCAACAGGCCGGTAAAAAGGCAGCCAAAACACAGCAGAAGATAATAAAATACAACTGGAATCCAGCAGAAGATAGCAAAAAACAACCGGAATCCAGCAGAAGATAGTAAAAAACAACCGGAATCCAGCAGAAGATAGTAAAAAACAACCGGAATCCAGCAGAAGATAGTAAAAAACAACCGGAATCCAGCA
>DLBH01000032.1 GCA_002494165.1 Lachnospiraceae bacterium UBA7026
GCAACTTTTACTGCCATGTTAATTCCTCCTAAGTATAAGATTATAAATTAGTATGTTTTATGCCAACAGGTCACATATTCAGCCAATTTATGCAAAATGCAAAAAGAAATGCTAAAATGCCGATTACGAATGTCACAATTGCCCATCTTTAAAAATTTACATCTTGTAAGACATTTCCAACTGAACAATGTAAACCTGTCACACTCGTAAATATTTTACCGAATTTCCTCTTTTATTTCAAGTAGTATTTTGAATTTAATACCCTTTTTGCAAAACTTTAACCAGAGCCGCCTGATCACTGTCTTTTCCGCCTGATCACAAGGACAATACCCGCTCCCAGGAGGACGGCAGGCAGAAGGACTACAAGGACCGCCAGGATCATTTTCTGGTCAAAGGCCGGCACCAGGCCGATGTCCCGGGCAAGCTCCTTGCCAGGTACGGTAAGACTTCCCTCCCTGTGGCTTAAGTACTCAAGACCATTGACTACGAAGTCCAGGTTGGCTCCGCCGGAAGCCCGGTTGACACTTTCCTCGAGCATATTGGCGCAGCCGGTCACAATTAACCGTCCCCCGGTCTGGTCCTTCACGCCCAGCGACAGGGCAAAGGGACCGCCTATGTCATTCTTCTCCTTGTCAGTATTACTACTTTCCAGGTCTACCTTGGCATAGGCTTCCCTGCTGGAAGCCAGGTAGAGAATCAACTTATAGTCCTGGCCGGCTGTGGTTCCTTCCTCTTCCAAAACTGTAGTGATGCCCCTGGCCGCAGGCAGGATAATCCGGTTCCCGTTTTTTTTCAGGCCTGCAGTGATTTCTGTGTCCTGGATATCAGGAATCAGGTAAATCTCATACCTGGAAAAATAATCCGGGTTCTTCTCAACAACCACACCTTTTTGCATCTTAAGCCCATAAAGGGCCAGCAACCTGTCCATGGATGCCTGTTTTTCTATGGACGGGTCCAGGAAAAGATAAATCTTCCCACCCTTGTCCATATAGTTTTTAATCTTCCTTAATCCCAAACCGTCCAGGTCCCTGACCGGTCCGTTTATAACCAGGACTGAGCAGTCTTCAGGCACCTGGGTCTGGTCAGACAGATCCAGAAAAGCTACCTGATAGTTCTTCTCTTCCAGAACATTGGTCAGAATGCTGCCCGGCTCTCTCTCTCCCTGTCCCTGAAGGAAGTAAATTACCGCCTTTTCCGGGGACATGACTTGACGCAGAGCCTCGGTGACCAGCCGTTCCAGTATCAGCTCACTGGCTTCGTAACTGTGGCTGTCACTGTAATCGTAGGTCACATAGTCAGCGGAAGAGATAAACTGGGACAGTTCCCCGCTGACAAGGAGGATACTGTCCTTTTCTATATTGGTCTCCATAACCCCGTGGTCCTTTGTAATCTGATCCCAGCGATCCCGGGGACAGTAGGAAAGACTGACATGGTCAGAAGCTGCTTCATATTCCCCAAAAATCTTGCAGTAAACCGGATCACACTCCTGCTTTGTTCCCATAACGTAAATAGTCACATCCCTGTCAATCCCGGCCAGCAGATCCCGGCTGGTTTTTGAAAGGGTATATATCTGGTCTTCCGACAGGTCCACCGAGTAATCCAGACTACTGAAATAGATATTGGCAGCGATAACCAGGCAGATGACCAGGAGCAGGGTAGAAGCCAGGATCAGCTTCTTTTTTCTTCTTGTCTGAGTTGTATTGTCATTGTTAGCCATGGACACCTCCTAAAACCACCGGCGGCTCTCAGTTTCCCACACGGTCATATAAAGAAACAAGGCCGCCATGGAAAGGAAAAAGAAAGCAGATGAAACATTAAAGCTGCCCTGGCAGAATTCCTGGAACCTTTCTGATAAAGAACACCAGGAAATTATTTTTGCCAGTCCCTGGTCAAACCATTCCGGAAACTGCAGATAAGCTGCCAGAAGACCTCCTGCCCCCAGGGCTATGGTCGCTGCAGCTGCCCGGCCACTGCCCGTAACCAAGTATATCCAGGTTGCGGCAGCCCCGATCAGGACCCCTACAAAAATACAGGCATAGCGCCCTCTCTCCGGCAGAACCTCATAAAGATTGGGGAGGAGCATCAGCAGCAGGATAATGCTGAAGGTCAATGTCCCTGCCGCCATGGAATTGGTCATACAGGAAGAGATAAAAGTTCCTATGGCCAGCAGGCATAAGCCCAGTAAGAAAAAACCGGCAATGCCGGCCAGGGTCCCCGGCCAGTTAACCTGAACATAGGCAGACAGGATCCCAGCCTCCGCCAGGCATACCAGCATGGCTCCGGCCAGCAGGCTGGCAGCCGCCAGATATTTACCCAGAACCACTGAACGGACAGAGATGGGGGCAGTCAGCAGCAGCTGGTCTGTCTTCTGTTCCCTCTCCCAGGCAAGCAGCCGCATGGTCAGCATGGGAACCAGCACAATGTATACAAAACTGATATTGGCCAGGACATACCTGGCATAGTCCCCGTAGCCCTTGTTGAGGCAGATCACGGAAAAATAGATTCCGGAAGCAGCCAGGAAAAGAGCAAAAAACAGATAGGCTGTCAGAGAATGAAAATACGATTTCATCTCTTTTTGGTAGATCAGGATCACTCTTCTTTCCCCTCCTCCCTCTTCTGGTTATATTCATTAATCAGACGGACAAAAACATCTTCCAGGGACATCTCCGCTTCTTCCATATGTATGATGGGCATCTTTTTCCTGGCCAGCAGGTAAAAAAGCTGGTCCCTGGACTGGTCCCCATCCTTGAGCTTAAGACTGAGCCTTAGTTCCCTGGTGGTCCCAGCTGTCACCGGATCCGTCTTGTCTTGTTTCTTTCCTTTTTTCTTCTTCTTTTTCTTCTGATTATGGGACAGGGACTCTTCCTTACCGGAATCTTCCCCGCTTTTCTTTTCCTGGGTTTTGGCCTCTGGCTCCTTCTTTTCCTCTGCCCTGGCCTCTGGCTCCTTCTTTTCCTCTGTCCTGGCCTCTGGCTCTTTCTTTTCCTTAGTCTCGGCTTCAGGCTCCTTCTTTTCCTCTGTCCTGGCCTCTGGCTCTTTCTTTTCCTTAGTCTCGGCTTCAGGCTCCTTCTTTTCCTCGTCCCTGGCCTCAGACTTCTTCTTTTCCCCGGCCCTGGTCTCAGACTTCTTCTTTTCCCCGGCCCTGGCCTCTGGCTCCGGGATAAATGTAAATTCCTCCACGAAACCGGCCTCCTCCAGAAGCCTGCTAAGAGCCTCCGGCTCTCCCTTTACAGTAAGGAGAATCCGTCCCTGGTCCCCATAGCTCCTGGCCAGGTGGGCCGGCCTGTCATCGAGGGCAATCTCCCCGTCAACCATGATGATGACCTTATCACAGACAGCCTGGAGCTCAGAGAGGAGATGTGAGCTTAGTATAATCGTGTGGTCGCCGCCCAGCTTCCGGATCAGTTCTCTTATCTCAATAATCTGTCCCGGGTCCAGACCTCCCGCCGGTTCATCCAGGATCAGGACCGGGGGATCACCGATCAGGGCCTGGGCCAGGCCCACCCTCTGCCGGAAACCCTTGGACAGATTGCCGATTAGTCTCTGGGTCACCCCGGCTATACCGGTCTTCTCCGCCAGCTCATCTATGGCTTTCTTTCTGTCATCCTTGTCCTTAATCCCCTTTAACCTCCCTATAAAATCCAGATATTCTTCCACAGTCATATCATCATAGAGAGGCGGTGTCTCCGGAAGATAACCGATCTGACTCCTTCCCTCCAACGGAGAGGTCATGATGTCATAACCCTGAATCCATACTTCCCCCTCCGTCGGAGACAGAAATCCGGCAAGAATATTCATTGTTGTGGATTTACCGGCTCCATTGGGTCCTAAGAGGCCGGCAATCTGTCCGTCCTCTACCCGGAAGCTGATGCTTTTAAGCACCTGCCGGTTTCCGTAGTATTTCACTACATCCTTTATCTCGATCATAACATCCTCCAAATCACATGGTCCCTGTCACAGACCGGACAACCCATTTATTTACCCTGGCAATAATCCAGCCTGTCTATCATTCATATAATTAATTCTCCATCCGGATAACCAGCCTTATTATTGGTCGACCAATCTTAATATAATGAAAGTAAAAAAACTGAAACTTGTTTTATGTCAGTCACCCATCCCCCGGGAAATGCCAGGCGTGAGTATCATCTTACCATTTTTCTAAAAAATAATCCAGTAGCCTGATAATCAGATCCGTTACTGTTTTAACAGTAAGTTTCGTCAATAGCTGGCCAGACATGATTTTCCCAACTGCAGAACAGGTCCCTTTTCCTTCACTTTACAAGCTTGATTTTTGAATTTTTTCAGATGTTTTTATTCACTTTTTTATCAAAATATGAAGTTATGAATCAGGTTTATCTCATATTTTTTTATTTTTTCCTTAAAAAACCAGCCATAATTGACATTTTTGAATTATTTTCAATACAAAATGTAATTTATGATGCATTTCCTGTTGATTCATCCTTCATATTGTAGTATAATAACTCTCGGAAATTGTTTGAGGGAATATAATTATTTATGATACATATTTATCATATATTTTCCCGATAATCTATGAGATAGAAAAATTAAGGAGGATTACACTATGTCTTACGTTGATGACGTTCTTGCAAAAGTTATTGCGAAAAATCCAAGCGAGCCGGAGTTTCACCAGGCCGTAACAGAGGTATTTGAGACCATCCGCCCAGTGATTGAGGCCAACGAAGAGATGTACAAGCGCGAGGCCATTCTTGAGAGACTTACTGAGCCGGAAAGAATGATCAAGTTCCGCGTACCGTGGATTGATGACGAGGGCAATGTGCAGGTTAACATGGGTATCCGTGTTCAGTTTAACAATGCGATCGGACCCTACAAGGGAGGTTTACGTTTCCATCCTTCCGTAAATCAGGGTATCATCAAGTTCCTTGGTTTTGAGCAGATTTTCAAGAACTCCCTGACCGGTCTCCCCATCGGAGGCGGCAAGGGCGGTTCCGATTTTGATCCCAAGGGCAAGTCTGACCGTGAGATCATGAAGTTCTGCCAGAGCTTTATGACAGAGCTTTGCAAATATATCGGCGCTGACACAGATGTTCCGGCAGGTGACATCGGCGTAGGCGGAAGAGAGATTGGTTTCCTTTACGGCCAGTACAAGAGAATCCGCGGTCTCTATGAAGGTGTTCTGACAGGTAAGGGTCTTACTTACGGCGGATCCCTGGCAAGAACAGAGGCAACCGGTTACGGTGCTATGTACATGGCCCAGGAAGTTCTCAAGGCTCACGGCGACAGCATGGAAGGCAAGACCGTTGTTATCTCCGGTGCCGGCAATGTTGCCATCTACGCTGTAGAGAAAGCTTACCAGTTAGGCGCTAAGCCAGTGACCTGCTCCGATTCTACAGGCTGGGTTTATGATCCGGAAGGCATCGACCTTGAGGCCTTAAAGGAGATCAAGGAAGTAAACCGTGCCCGTCTTACTGAGTACAAGAAGTACCGTCCCAACAGTGAATACCATGAGGGCCGCGGTGTATGGGCTATCAAATGCGATGTTGCCGCTCCGTGCGCAACCCAGAACGAGCTTCTCATCGACGACGCCAAGCAGTTAGTAGCCAACGGCTGCAAGGCTGTAGTTGAGGGTGCCAACATGCCTACTACCTTAGATGCAACCAAGTATCTCCAGGAGAACGGTGTATGGTTCGTTCCCGGCAAGGCTGCCAATGCCGGCGGTGTTGCAGTTTCCGCCCTTGAAATGTCCCAGAACAGCGAGCGCTTAAGCTGGACCTTCGAGGAAGTAGACGGAAGATTACAGGGAATCATGGCAAATATATTTAGGAACATCAGTGACGCAGCAGCTCGCTACGACCTGGATGAGAACTATGTGGCAGGTGCCAACATCGCAGGTTTCGAAAAGGTTGTTAACGCTATGCTGGCCCAGGGTGTTTGCTAATCCCTTACCCAATTTTGTTTCCAAAATCCTTTATTAATATACCACATTTAGGGCGCCCCTCTTTTCAGAGGGGCGTTCTTTTTTTGGGGACGTGCTCATTTTCTTACTCCTCTTCTATGGACCGATCTCTTCTTGTGCCCTTTTTATGTGGACCGATTCCTTTCCGTATCCTTTTTATGTGGACCGATCCCTTTCCGTATCCTTTTTATATGGACTGATCCCTTTCCGTGTCTTTTTTATGTGGACCGATCCCTTTCCGTGTCTTTTTTATGTGGACCGATTTCTATCCAAACTCTTTTATTTATTCAATTCAAAACGAAAACCTATATTAAAAAAGAACAGGCCAGGCCTGTTCCCATTAAATCTTATTATTATAAATTATCGTATACAATACTATGATATACAAATCATTATAATCAAATCTTTATGATGTTGGGGTCAAAAGCCCTGCCAATAGTACCTTGAAAAATTCATATAAAACCCTATTTCTACCTCTTATCTGATATAATAGAATCATCAGGAAAGGTGGTAGAAATTATGTCATTCAGAGCAAATGATTGTCAGCAAATATCCTTATTAGACAGTCTTTCGGGACTTACAACGAGAGAACAAAAGGCATTGGAAAATTCCTGGGCAAAGGTGTTCGCTGATGAGATCTTTCCGAAGATCGACGAGGAACGCTTTTCTGTCCTCTACTCCAATAAAGCCTCCCGGCCCAACACCCCTGTCAACGTCATCATCGGTGCATTGATCATCAAAGAATTGTTTGATCTTTCCGATGACGAGATGGTGGAAAACCTCATGCTCGACCCAAGATATCAGTATGCCCTGCATACTACCAGTTTTGCAGAGCAGCCACTGAGTGACAAGACCCTTTCCCGCTTCCGTAAGCGTTGTTATGATTATGAATCCACACATAACGTAGACCTCTATCATGATTGCATCACAGATCTCGGATCGAAGATTGCCAAGATGATGAAACTGAATTCCCGGATCCGAAGGATGGATTCCATGATGTTCGAATCCAACATACGCAGGCTGAGCAGGATGGAACTTTTGTATACCTGTATAGCCAAACTGGTTTCCTATCTCCATAAGAAAGGAAAGGAGGACCTGCTGGAAGGTCTGGAACATTATTATGATCCCAATGACTTTAACCGGGTCATCTACCATAGCCGAAATGAAGATGCAGCCGGAAAGATCTCCGATATCCTGAAGGACGCTGAGAAGGACGCTGACCTTTTATTAGAGAGGTGCGGTGCATCCTACGATGAGGTGACGGAATATCAACTGCTTGTCCGCTGTCTTTCCGAGCAGACGGTTGTTGAAGAGGCGAAACGGCGGCTAAAAACAAAAGAGGATGGAAGCATGGATTCCAAAATCCTCCAGAATCCTTCTGATCCGGATGCGACTTTCCGGGAAAAAGCAGGGAAGAAGCATCGGGGATATACTGCCAATCTTGAGGAGACTGTTGGAGAAAACGGTTCCGTGGT
>DLBH01000070.1 GCA_002494165.1 Lachnospiraceae bacterium UBA7026
TCAAATCAGGAAGTCAATAACAATAAGGTCTGCGCCAGCCGGTGATAAGATCTGCGCCGATTAATTCAAAAATCTGCACCAGCCAACTATAAGGTCTGCACCGGCTGATTCTATGGTCCGGTTCAGTTGCTGTTAATCCTCGGTTCAGCTTATTCCGGGGTCTGCGTCCATATCTTCAGGGTTCTCCAGCTCTGTGTCCGGGTCTGTGTCAGAGCCTGTGCCAGATTCTCTATCCTCTGTTTTTTGCGGTATCCGGGGAGCCAGTTCAGCTAAAAGCGCTTCCTTGTTCCATTTTCCATCGGTGACCCACTGTCTCACATGGTCCAGAAGAGTATCGGCGGTGAAGAAGGGGTAGAGGGTCTTAATATCATCATCAGTAACTTCCATGCAGGGAGCCATATCTTTTTCAATTCCGCTCTTTGAAACCAGGGAGTAGGCCAGGAAGGAATAAAAATACCGCTCTATAAATGGAACCTTGCATTTTCTCAGGTGGTAGTAAATGCGGAAGAAGTCCTTCAGGCTGCTGATCAGACAGCGGATATTGTGGTATTTATGGATATTTTCCTTGCCGGCAGGCTTGGTTTCAGATTCCGTTACAAATACTTCATATATCAGATCCCGGTTTTTATAAAGAAACTCTGCATAGGCATCTGTCTGCCAGGCCCTGCCTCCAATGACTGACTCCAGGATCTCATTATAATCGGGATCGTTAAAAACGGTACGGGATATAATCTTTTCCTTCAGTACATTGTAGGCGATGGTGGAATCCTGCATGGTATTAATAACAGTCATTTCGTTTGCTACAATGATGGTATTGAAATGCTTGTTTTCACAGTATTCATTGATGGTTCCCAGCAGCTCTACCCGGTCAAGGAGAGACCGTTCCATATCATCAAAGACCAGGACGACCTTTTTTTTCTTGTGGGGAATGGAGAGATGATCTTCTACCTCAGGAGTTATAGGTATCATGTCTAAAAAGTTGACAGCAATCATAGCATCGGCTACATTGCCGGCCAGGGGATTGATGACCTTGATCATGGGGGTTAGTACGGAAAGAGCCTTTTTTCCATCGTTAAGTTTGTCCAGATCCTCATGAAGACTTCCCACAAAAGGCATACAGGAACCGAGCCAGGCATTTTTTACGGCCTTGTTCAGGTCATCGATACTATTTACACCAAAAAGGGATATACGGACAATGATATGGCTGTCCTTGAGGGCTTCTGTCAGCTCCTTTTCAATGATATGGGTTTTACCGCAGCCCCATTCACCGGTAAGGAGAAGGGCACCGGTAGGGTTCTCTTCTTTACAATAGTAAGCTAATTCTTTTAATGTACTCATATTAGTTAATCTTCCTAAGATGCAATATTGTTAATATATTAATTTTTGATTTACAAGGAAATGTCTTTTGAAATACTAGTTGATAATAATGTAATTAAGTTATTTATTACCTTTCCTAGAATATCATAAAAAAAGTCAAAAAGCATCTGAAAAAAAATAACAGCCTGCCTAAAAATCTTGGGTTTATCGGGTCCGGCTGTCTGAGCTGGCAGCCTTTATTGCCATGCCGGTAAGAGTGCAGAGAGTCACGCAGGATATGATGGTCCCGGCTATAAAGAATTTTGTCGTGATTAATCTGGTCTGAATCAGTGAAAATGATTTATTCATGACAAGTTTTCTCCTATTGCTTCTGTATTATATTTAGCAAGGGCTGGTTACCTTTCTTATGATTATTTCCTTATGGATTGAGTATAACATACATTACAGCTAGTGAAATAATGAAAAAAATGGTATGCTCTATTTTGAAAGATTTTAATTTTAAGAAGGAAAAGAAGAGGGAAGTTATGATGATGACCAAAGAAGAAACCTACCAATACCTGACAGACCGGGAGATATCCTTTGAGATTACAGACCATCCGGCCGTGTTCAATATGGAGGAGCTGGATGCGGTGGATCTGCCTTATCCCGATGCAGATGCCAAGAATCTTTTTGTCAGGGACAGCAAAAAGAAGAACTATTACCTGATTACGGTTAAGGGAGATAAGCGGGTGAACCTGAAAGAGTTCAGGAAGAAACATGGCCTGAAGAATCTGTCCTTTGCCTCGGCAGAGGATCTTATGGAGATCATGGGTCTGATTCCCGGTGCCGTGACGCCTCTGGGCCTTTTAAACGACAAGGATAAGAAAGTAATCCTGTATCTGGATGCTGCATTTTCTGATGGCCTGATTGGCATTCATCCCAATGACAACAGGGCGACGGTATGGATGAAAGCGTCAGACCTTGTAAGGCTTATTGAGGATCATGGGAATCAGGTGGAGATTGTTGAAATCTGATTCATTTATATATATTGATTAGCAATCATATTTCCTGTCAATCTGTCTGACTATTTATAAATAGAGATTGTGTTAAGCCTGACAGCTATAAATAGAGATTGTGTAAAAGCCTGACAGCTATAAATAGAGATTGTGTAAAAGCCTGACAGCTATAAATAGAGAGTGTGTAAAAGCTTGACAGCTATAAATAGAGAGTGTGTAAAAGCCTGACAGCTATAAATAGATAGTATGTTTAAGCCTGACAGGATAATGGACTATTAGAAAAGGGAAAGGAATTCTACAGGCTTTCCCTTAGATGGAGGAATCAGTCATGGATGAAAGACTCAAAAAACAGTTGGATTTCTCTCTGGAGATTGACAAGGAGAAAAATATATTCCGCCAGACCCACCTTTCCGGTCATGGCAGGAGGGAAAATGATGCGGAGCATGCCTGGCATATGGCCATTATGGCCTACATTTTACGGGAGTATGCCAATGAGGAAGTGGACATCGGCAAGGTCATGCTCATGTGCCTGATCCACGATATCGTGGAGATTGATGCCGGGGATACCTATGCCTATGACCAAGTAAATCTTAAGACCCAGAAAGCCCGGGAAGATGCAGCCAAGGAGAGGATATTTTCCCTGCTTCCAGAAGACCAGAAGGAGGAACTGATCGGCCTCTTTGATGAGTTTGAGGCTTACCAAACCGCCGAATCCAAATACGCTCATTCCCTTGATAACCTCCAGCCCCTCATGCTCAATAACAGTAATGACGGCGGGGACTGGAAAGAACACGGCGTATCGGCGGACATGGTCTACGTCCGGCAGAGAAAGACCCGGCTGGGCTCGGAGAAGCTCTTTGAGGTTACTGACCGGATTATCAAAGACCATATCAGGAAGGGCAATCTGAAGGAGTCCAGCCATGACTGACGACGAGTTATTGACGACTGGTTACTGACGACTGGTTACTGACGACTTACTACTGACGACTGGTTATTGACGACTTACTACTGACGACTGGTTACTGATGGCTGGTTACTGATGACTGGTTACTGATTACTGATGACTGGATATTGATATCTAATATATCGGTGAGTAATTACTGATGATTGATTATTAATTACCTGTCCCTTTTTAAACCAGGAGTTTAATGCCGGTTCCACTTTTTTCTGTTATCATAAGGTCGTCCCGGAAAAAGAGCTTCTTTTCCCCGGGCAGCCGGCCATAAAGCCGGTTTGTGACCAGACAGGTTTTCCTGCCGGATTCAGGCGCATACAGCAAAGCGATAATAAGATGGGTCATTAGATTAAAGGAAACTGCCAAAGTACTATTTAAGATCAGTCCAGTCAAAGCGTCTGCACCCAAATATCCGGTAATTTACCTGTTCATGGATCTCCCCTGACACAGCTTGTGTCTTTTATGGGGAGGTCCATAAATTTTGTAGAAAAAAGGAGGAATTGAGATGGGTTATCTGAATCAATTAAAACTGGAAGCCAGCTGCACCAGAACTTTAAATGGGGCAAAGTCCTATGCCAGTAGTGGTCAGGCCTGTCTTGATTTCTTTGCTGTAGCAGGAGGGATGAGCTATCGTAAGGCTGATGATCAGATCCGGCTTTTCGACAGGGCTTATATAGAGACACCGGATTTAGCCATGAAACTATTATTTCATCTGCGGGATATCCGGGGAGGTATGGGAGAGAGAAAGCTCTTCCGGACCCTTCTCAGACATGTGGCCACCAGCTGGTAGAAGTTCATGGAGAGACTCTCCGTGATAAGCTTAAGTACCTCTCCACCCTGCCCTGGGGCGGCAGCACCAACCTGGAGGCGGTCTTCAGCCTGCTCCTGGAAACTGCCGTCAAGTGGCAGGCAAAGCAGGAGGAGATGCCCCAGGTAATCTACATTTTCTCAGATATGGAGTTTGACTCCTGCATGGAAAATGCGGACAAAACGGTCTATGACCAGGCCAAAGAGCGGTTTGAGGCCTCCGGCTACCGGATGCCTGCGGTAGTATTTCAAAATGTTAACAGCTGGCACATGCAGACGCCGGTAAGGGCCCGGACCAAGGGGACAGCCCTTGCCAGCGGTGCCTCCACTGCTACCATGGGCCACAAATTTGATGGCAATATCACTCCCATGGACCATATGCTTCGGGTCTTGAATAGCGGCCGCTATTCCATGATTCACGCCTGAGGCCGGCCCTGGATTGCCGGGCCTTTGGGACTCCGTCTTAACTGGCCTCTGACTACTCTTCCTAGTAACCCTTTTTTTCACTGGTCCAGCTTTTTCTCCTTGATAAATCTGTGGAAATTAGATATAATACTTTTTCTATGAAACTATTTTATATTCCTATATTTAAAAGGGAGGATGGTGCTATGGCTGTAACAATCGCATATCCTGTGATAAACCTGCCTGAGACCGGCCGCCGTATTGAATGGCAGCGCCGCAAGGCAGGTATGACCGTCCGGGATCTCCAGACCTATTTTGGTTTCGAGTATCCCCAGGCCATATACAAATGGCAGCACGGCGAGTGCCTGCCCACAGTAGATAACCTGCTGGCCCTGTCACGGCTGCTGCAGGTATCCATGGAAGACCTCCTGGTGTATGAGGACCAGGGGGTCTCTCATTTTATAGACAGGATTTACTGGCAGATACTTTATGATTTCCAAGCTTGTTCTTGAGAGATTTTTTAATTAATGGTATTATTAATTGTTATTTGGTCTGTGATCTTCAGGACAAACCAAATTTGTTTTGACTTGTGGATTTCAGGAATGATTCGATTGATTTAGACTTGTAGACTTCAGGAATGATTCAATGAATATGCATAAGGCAGGCATGTCAAACTAAAATATAAACTTGGAGGAAAGACTGATGATAGCAGGTATGACATATTATGAGATGGCAGGATATTTCCTGGTATACTCCTTCCTTGGATGGTGTCTGGAGGTGGTCTACCAGGCAGTAAAGAGAGGCAAGGTGGTTAACAGGGGTTTTCTTTGCGGTCCTGTCTGTCCTGTCTACGGTTTCGGAGTCCTGGCTGTCTTCATACTGACCAAGTCACCCCTGGCAGAGAGATTGGGAATCACCGGAGCCAGTCTGGCCCAGGGCAATGACCTGGCAGGTATCCTCATTCTCTATGTTTTTGGTGTGCTTCTGGCTACGACAGTGGAGCTGCTGGCCGGCTGGCTGCTGGATGTGCTTTTTCATGCCAGGTGGTGGGACTACAGTAAAGAACCCTTTAATTTCCACGGCTATATCTGCCTCTGTTTCAGCCTGATCTGGGGAGCAGCCATCCTTTTCGTAGTTCTGATCCTTCAGCCAGTCATAGAGATGGACAGCCGTCTGGAGATACCCCCGTCTGTGGGCTGGGTCATCCTGGCCGTCTGCTATGCGATCCTGGCTTTGGACCTGTTGGTTACTGTCATGATTGTGGCAGGATTTAATAAAAAGTTATCTGAGCTGGATAAGCTGCAGCAGGAGCTTAGGCGGGTCAGCGATGGTCTCAGCCAGAAGCTGGGTAATGATACCCTCAAGGTCGAAAAGAATGTGAGTAAGGTAAAAGACCAGGCGGAATTGAAAAGACGTGACCTGCAGACCAGGATCAATGAAAAGAAGCAGGAGTTGATGAATTCCGATGCCTTTTTCGGGCCAAAGCGGCTTTTAAAGGCCTTCCCTGATATCAGGCACCGGGATTACCAGGATGCTCTCAATACTTTACGGGCCAAGGCCTTTTCCAGAAGGCCCGGATCACCGGATAAGAAAGAGATGGAAGACCAGGGCTGACCTGGACCTGACTGGGAATCCACCTGGATCTGACCGAAAAGCCAGGATTCGGCCGGGAATTCACCCAGGCTGGCCTGTGAACAGAGTGACCGACATTTTTTCATTAAAAAGAAGGGGTTAGAGGATGTTAATCCTCTAATCCCTTCAGTGCTTTACGGAATTGTATGAAGAATAATATACTGGTAAAGGTCACGGCCAGGACGTCGGCTACCGGCTCTGCCATATAGACGGACATGGCCTTGTCCCCCAGGATATTCAAGGCGGGAAGCAAATAGATCAGGGGGATCAAAAGTACAAATTTCCTCACCACTGCAACGATAATGGAGCAGAGGGCATAGCCGATGGTATTTTCACTGGCTCCGAAGACCAGCAGGAGCTGGCGGTTGAAAAGGACCAGAGTCAGAGTCAGGAGGGCTGAGATCAGCAGCAGCAAGGTGAGACAATTGGAAAGGATATGGTTGGCTTTCTCATAATCCTTCTTTCCCATGCTGATGGAAGCCCGGGGCGCTCCATCGGAGCTTACCAGGGCGGCAAAGGCCGAGATGACCATGATGAGGGGCATACAGACGCCTACACCCGTCAGAGCCAGGGCCCCCTCTCCCGGAATGTGACCGATATAGATCCGGTCCACGATGTTATAGAGCATATTTACCAGCTGGGCGATAACCGTAGGGACAGCCAGCTTCCATAATAGTTTGTTGACCGGTTCCCTTCCC
The DNA here is from genome assembly GCA_002494165.1 of Lachnospiraceae bacterium UBA7026. Lineage (GTDB taxonomy): Bacteria > Bacillota > Clostridia > Lachnospirales > Lachnospiraceae > Anaerobutyricum. The sequence continues at coordinate 6,807 of DLBH01000070.1, forward strand.
AGAAATTCTTTGTCTGTGTTCATGATATGGTTCTCCTAAAATGTTTCTGCTGGTTTATTTGTGTCTAAGGTCTGAAATGGCTAATCATTTGTCTGCTTATAGAAAGTCTTTATCTTTCTGTCAAGGAGATGGACACCATTTTTACGGTAATTCTTTTCTTCTGATAGTTTCTGATACTTTATTTTTTCCAGGAAATCTTTTAAAATGGATGAATGACTATCCGGAAAAGCTCATGAAAAGTCAATTGATATATTGTTAAGCATTAATATATGGAATCGGTAGTTAGAAATGACGGTATCACAAAGAGGAGTGAAATAGATAAAATGAAGCAAGTGATTGATCTGCATATGCATAGTACAGCGTCTGACGGGACAGACACGATTCCCCAGCTTTTAGGGAAATTAAGAGAAGCAGGCATAACTACTTTTGCCGTTACTGACCATGATACCATGAACGGGTCCCGGGAGATGGAGGCCCTGGTTCCTTCCGATATGCATTTCATCCGGGGCATTGAGTTCTCCTGTATTACTCCTGCCGGTAAATGTCATATCCTGGCTTACGGCTGTGACTGGGACCATGAAGCCTTTCAGGCTGTGCTGGAGGAGGGTAAGGCTCTCCGCAGGAATAAGCTGGAGAGAAGGTTGAACTTTCTTAAGGATAATTTCAACATTGTACTCACTGAGGAAGACATGGCTATCCTCCACAAGTCGGGCAGTGTGGGCAAGCCCCATCTTGGCAACCTCCTGGCCGCCAAGGGCCTGGCCCCGGACAAAAATGCGGCCATAGACAAGTATATTAACCCCTGTAAGACAGAGTCAGACCGTATCGATGGCATAAAGGTAATAAAGGCGATCCTGCAGGCAGGAGGAATCCCGGTCTGGGCCCATCCTTTCGGAGGAACCGGGGAGAAAAGGGTCTCCTACGAGAATTTCCGCAAGCAGCTTGATCTGCTGACGGCCGCAGGCCTTGAAGGGCTGGAATGCTATTATTGCATCTATAATGATGAACAGATTGACCTGCTCCTGCAGGCTGCCCGGGAGAAAGGCCTTTCCATCAGCGGCGGCAGTGACTACCATGGCAGGAACAAGAAGGTTTCCTTAGGAGAGCTTAACGCAGCCTGCAGGATTGTAGACCAGGAAATGCTGACCATTCTGGCCAGACTTTAAGGTCTTAAGTCCTTGACAGGGACAGGCCGGATGCATAAAATAAATAAGTCTGAATATTATCATTTTAATAATTTATAACTCGAATCTTTATTTTAGCCACAGTTTTTTTCTGTGGCTTTTTTAAAGGGGTATTTTTTATGGAGTGGTATTTTATAGGAAGAGTGTTTTCCAGGACTAGTAATATATAGGAAAAGTGTTTTCCAGGACTGGTATTTTATAGGGGAAGTATTGGTCAAAACCAGTATCTTATAGGAATAATAATTTTCAGGAGAAGCATTTTCCAGCAGAAATTATTTTACAGTAATAATATTTTGCAACAGCAGTATCTTACAGGAGTAGTAATATGTTCGAACTTAGTCCAAGAACCTTTCTCATCGTGTGTCCCCTTCTTTTTGTGGCCGGTCTGGTAGATGCCATAGGAGGAGGTGGAGGCCTTATTTCCTTGCCGGCTTACCTTTTTGCCGGCCTGCCCATCCACTACAGTATTGCCACGAATAAATTGTCCTCGGCCTGTGGGACAACCCTGGCCACCAGCCGTTTTATCAGGCATGGCCTGGTCAATTACCGGCTAGCCCTGCCATCGGTGGCCTGCGCCATGGCCGGGTCTTCTCTCGGGGCCCAGCTCTCTCTACGTATGAGTGACCAGGTCATGAGAAATGTACTTTTTATCATACTGCCCCTGGCGGCATTTTTCGTCCTTAACAAAAATATGTTCCAGGACCGGGGCGGTCAGGCGAAAGAGGACAGGCGGACCTATCTGGTGGCGGCTTTAGCTTCCTTTGTGATCGGAGCCTATGACGGTTTTTATGGACCCGGGACGGGAACCTTTTTGATCATAGCCTTCACTGTCTTTGCCAGGATGGGGGTTAAGGCGGCCAATGCCCAGTCCAAGGTGATCAATCTTACTACGAATATTACATCTCTGACTATATTCCTGCTCCATGGCCAGGTCCTGATTCCTCTGGGTCTGGCAGGAGCCTTCTTTAATATGGCCGGCAATTATATCGGAGCCGGCCTGGCCATGAATAAAGGGGCCAGGGTGGTTCGGCCGGTGATTCTGTTTGTCCTGGGCCTGCTCCTGATCAAGGTGGTTTCAGCCTGAGAGACTGGGTTTGTCCCGACATTTTCAAAATATATTTAGCCTATGAGATTATATAAATATATACAGCAGACAAAGAACCTATGTTACAATAAATATGATAATAACTGATTTTTACAGGTCTGTACAAGGATAAAGGCCTTTGTAGATGGGCTAAGATTCTGTTTTGGGCAGGAAGGAAGAAAATCCTACTGTCTTAGGGAGGTTACAATGTTATGAAGGCTTACCAGTTAAAAATAACAATCAAGGATTCCCATCCACCCATTTGGAGGAGGTTGATCGTGCCTTCCGGCCTCAGCTTCTCTCAACTGACCCTGGTCATTAATACGGCATTTGGCTGGTGCGGTTACCATATGAGTAACTATTCCTTCCATCAGCTGAAGCTGGATCTGGACGATGATTATGATGAAGAAGATAGCTGGGCTGTTTTCGACCATGAAATCCTGGACGCGGCCCGCCATATCATTGATGACTTTTTTGACCTTGTCAAGTCTTTCACCTATACCTATGATTTCGGTGATGACTGGCGCCACCAGGTCCAGATTGAAAAAGTGATTAAAGATTATGAATATAATTACCCTCAGGTGATAAAATATAAGGGAGATACCCCCTATGAAGACTGTGGCGGCATCTGGGGCTATTATGAGCTCAGGGATATCTTGTCCAATCCCGGCTCACCGGAATATGAGGCCATGAAGGAGTGGACAGATGCCCAGTTTGATAACAGCTATGACATGGAATATGTTAATAGTGAACTGGAAAGAATGAGATTGATTCCCACCCAGGCAGCCCCCATGTCCAGGACAGAGCTCTATGAACGCTATTTTAGCGGCCAGGCCGATTTCTATACCATTGTTCCTGTCAGTGAGGAAGAGAATGAGGAGTTCCCGGATAATGAGGAGGCCCTGAAAGAAAGGGCAGATTCTGCTTTGGATTCATGGGGACTGGAGAGGAATGTGCCAGCAGGGCAGCCGGCTGGATCTTTTCAGGCAGAGCCCAGGTCCATCGTCGTTCTCGGTAATTGGCTGGGCAAGGACCACAAAGACAAAATCAGCCGGCTGGCCCGGGAAAAGGGTTTCCTTTGTTCTTTTTATAATTTTGAACAGGAGGAAGGAGCTAAGGCTGCCCTGGCTAAGGCAGAGGTGGTCTTCGGTCATGCTCCGGAGACAGCGGCCTCTTCCAGGACCTTGAAGTGGCTCTGCCTTCCCTCGGCGGGAGCAGATATTTTTTTAAGGCCGGGGGCTCTTTTGTCCCCCAATCTCATATTGACCAATTCCTCTGGTGCCTATGGGACCACCATGGCAGAGCATATGATTATGCAGACCCTTATGCTGCTGCGCCGGATGCCTGAATTCCAGGAAGGAATGCGGGAGAGGGGCTGGCCCCGGCCCAGGGCCCAGGCATCCATAAAGGACAGCCGGGTGACCGTCTTAGGAGCCGGTGATATCGGCTGCTGCTTTGCCAGAAGGGTCAGGGCCTTTGAACCCAGATCAATTATTGCTGTTAACCTCAGTGGAAAAAGCAGGATGCCGGTCTTTGATCAGGTTCTTCCCTGGACCAGCCTGGACCAGGTGCTGCCAGAGACAGATATCCTGGCCATGAGCCTGCCTTCCACGGACCAGACCAGGGGGATTCTCAATGCCCACCGGATCAGTCTTCTGCCGGAGACTGCCTATATCATCAATGTGGGCCGGGGGGACGCCATCGATGAGGCGGCCCTTGTCAAGGCCCTCAATGAGGGCCGGCTGGCCGGGGCGGCTTTAGATGTCATGCAGCATGAGCCCCTGCCCAAGGATGACCCGCTCTGGGAGGCAAAAAATATCTTGCTGACACCCCATGTGGCCGGCAATATGACCATAAACTTTACTAAAGACAGGGCAGTGGATATGTTCTGCGAGGATCTGAAGAATTACAGCAGAGGATGGCCCTTGCTTCATACTGTGAATAAAAAGCTGGGCTATTGAAATCGTTTTTTTTTATATGGATTGGTATATATTTTTTTAGAAGAGAAGCTGGAAGGATGAGCTGCTTATGAAGCAAGGAAAAGCTCCTGTGAGAGGATCCGGGATCCCCAGGGAGGAAATCAAAAGGCTGCAGGGCCTGGGTTGCCTCCGGGATAAACGTTACAAAGATATCTTTAATGTGCGGGTGGTGACCAGGAATGGATTTGTATCAGGCCGCGAACAGGCCGTCATCAGTCAGGCCGCCGGCCAGTTCGGGTCCGGTGAATTGAGACTTACACCCCAGCTTGGCATAGAGATCCAGGGGGTGGCTTATGGTCAGCTTCAGGACCTTCTTGACTATCTGGATGGACAGGGCCTGGTGACCGGAGGGACGGGACTGGGTATTCATCCGGTCCACTCCTGTAAAGGGACGGCCTGCCGTCATGGTCTCTTTGATACCTTTGCTCTTACAGAAAAGCTCCACCAGAGATTCTTCCTGGCTTACCGGGCTGTCAGCCTGCCCCACAAGTTCAAGCTTGTAGTCAGTGGCTGCCCCAACAACTGTGTAAAGGCCAGCCTGGCCGACCTTGGAATCATTGGCCAGAGGATTCCCCTGCCCGATCTTTCCGGCTGCAGGGCCTGTAAAAGCTGCCGGGTGGAGACATCCTGTCCGGCTGGGGCCGCCAGACTCAGGGAGGGCAGGATCCATCTGGACCCTGCTGCCTGCAGGAATTGTGGGAAATGCAGCGGGGCCTGCCCCTTTGGTCTCTTTGACCATTGGCAGGATGGTTTTAAGATATATGTAGGCGGACGGTCTGACAAATGCGTCGCCCACGGCCGGCCCCTTAGCAGGATTTTCCTGTCGGAGGATGAACTGATGGCCGCCATAGAAAGGGCTATCACCCTCTACATAGAGGAAGGATTGCCGAAGGAAAGGTTCGCCCAAACCATAGACCGGCTTGGCTTTGACTATGTCAATGACCGGCTGACCGCTGGGGCCGGATGAAAAGATTCCGTTAGAAAGGTCTTCCAAGAAAGAGGCCTATAGAGGAAAGAAATCCCGGCAGAAAGGACTTCTAAGATAGAGCCTGGACTATAGAGCAAGGAAGCCTGTGAGGTTTAGAAGCCTATTGAGTAAGGAAGTCTTTGGAGAAGAGAAAGATTAAGAGCAAGGAAACCTATAGAGAAAAGAAGTCGATAAAACAAGGAAGCTGATAGAGAAAAGAAGTCGATAAAACAAGGAAGCTGATAGAGAAAGTACGTGGAGATGTATTCCGGTCACCAGTATGCGGCGGTTAAATATGGTTTGAACCCGGAGACCTTTCAGCTCACGGAAGAGCCTAAAACAATAGATCCACTGGAGATTGACCTGGATGATTCCGCCTATGGGAAGCTTCCTTCCCTGCCTTGAGAAGAAAGATGGGGATTCCCGGAGAAAGGCTGCGACAGCCTGACAAAGTACGCTATGGGAATACTAAAATTGTAAAGGCTTTTTAAAGATGCTAAAATCTTATGTATACTTTAGAGGATGCCTTAAAGGCAGAAGACGGAAAAGGAGACCAGCTGAATTATGAAAAGAAGAATCAAAAACTGGAAACTGATGAAACAGGTTATTAAGGACTCGGGTGCCAATAAGCTGCTCGGAACCTATATGGCATTTTTTCTGATTTCCTCTGTGATAATCTGGCTTGTGGATCCGGAAATCCAAACGATGGTTGACAGCCTCTGGTACTGCTTTGCCGCGGCCACCACCATAGGTTTCGGGGACGTTTATGCCAAGTCCCTGATAGCCCGTATTTTTACAGTGGTTTTATCTTTGTATTCTATTGTGATCGTTGCCGTGATCACTGCTGTAATCACTAATTTTTACATGGAGATTGCCAAGGCCAGGGCCAATGAGAGTATCATGGCTTTCCTGGATGATCTTGAGAACCTGCCTGAATTGAGCTTAGATGAATTAGTTGTCCTGTCAGAGAAAGTCAAACATTGGAAGATTGAGAAAAGTATAACTGGACGCCATATTTTCCAGGCAAAAGAAGAGCCAGGAGAAGACCGGGATGCTCCGGAAAAGGAAAAGTGTGCTAAGGACCAGGAGAGCCTGGAAGAGGAAATAAGCAGTGAAGTCCAGGAGGGCCTGGAAGAGAAAAAGCTTAGTGAGGCTCTGGAGAACCAGGAAGAGGAAGCGTCTGGTGAGTGTCTGGAGAGCCTGGTAGAGAGAAGGTTTAAAGAGGATAAGAATAATCCAGATGAATGAAAATGATTAGCCGACGGTAGCATTGAGAGGAAAATGATTATGGAGAAGACTAATATCAATAAGACCGAAATTACTAAAACTGGTATAAATGAGCTTGATATAAAGAGAATGACAAAAGATGTCCCCTATGTCCTGGATGCTTTTACTGAGAGAGTCAGGGAGGACCCTAAACAATTAATGCTGGTTAATCCCCTGACGAAAGCCAGGGTCAGCCGCAGGGCTGCGGATCATATTTCAGCCAGGCTTTATGGCTTTTTGAAGGCCAGAGGTCTGGGAAAGGAGTCCCGGGTCATGATCTGTCTTCCCCGGGGTGAGATGCCCTTCCTGGCAGTGCTTGGAGTTCTCAAGGCCGGCGCGGCCTTTACTGTGGTGGAGGATACCTATGCCCAGGAACGAATCGCTCTGATCCGCAAGGATTTCGAGCCGGACCTCTTCCTTGATACAAAGGCCTGGCATGAAGCTATGAAGGAAAAACCTCTGCCGGGTTATGAGAGGGCTGGTGACCGTGATCTCTGCCTGGCCGTATATACCTCCGGAACCACCGGTACTCCCAAGGGTGTTCTTCATGAGTATGGTAATATCAGCCTCAATTATCTTTCCTTCCTGGAGATGCGGGGGCTGCTCGGCAACAAGCCGGTAACCATGGCTATGCCGGTACCCCTTAACTTTGTGGCCGCCACAAAATTTATGGTGGATTTTCTCTTTTGGGGAGACACCATCCATGTCCTGCCCTATCAGCTGGTCAGGGATGTGGCCGGCCTGGCCCGATATATCGTGGATCAGAAGATAGAGTTCAGCTTTATGCCGCCATCCCTCTTCCGGGTTCTGCCCAAAAACGTCGAAAAAGTGATGAAGCTGATCCTCCTTGGCGGTGAGCCGGCCCACGGCCTCTACGACAGTAAAATACAGCTCTATAACGGTTATGCCATGAGTGAGAGCTTTTTCATGTTACTGGCAAAACCTATAGACAGGGCTTATGATATCTGCCCTTCAGGCAAACCGGTTTTTGACTGGCCCGTTTACCTGCTGGATGAAGATGGCAGCGAGGTGCCTGAAGGCCAGAGTGGGGAGATCTGCTTCCCCAATCCCTTCTTCCGGGGCTATGCCAACCTGCCTGAGAAGACCAGGGAAGTTATGCGGGGGGGACTTTACCACAGCGGAGACCTGGCCAGACAGGATGACCAGGGAGAATACTATATAGAAGGCCGGGCTGATGACATGATTAAGATCAATGGCAACCGGGTGGAGCCGGCGGAAATAGAGGCCGCTGCCAAAAGGATTCTGGGTATCGACTGGTGCGGCGCCAGGGGTTTTGTGGATCCTGACCGGTCCTACCTCTGCCTTTACTATACGGCAGATATTCAGATTGACCCGAATAATCTCAGGGAGAAAATGGGGAAATATTTGCCCTATTATATGATACCTACCTATTTTATCCATATAGCTGAGATTCCCCTTAACGCCAATGGAAAGTTTACCAGGAAACTGCTGCCCAAGCCTGATACGGCCGACTATACGGCTGACTATGTGGCCCCCCGGACGAAAATGGAGAAAAGGCTCTGTTCCCTTTTTGAAAAGATCCTTCATCTGTCCAGGGTTGGTATCAAGGATGACTTTTATGACCTGGGAGGGGATTCCCTGTCCACCATCGCTCTGGCTGCAGACCTGTCTGACCTTGGCCTGACAAGCAGGGAGATATTCAAGTACAGGACACCGGCCAGGATCGCACAGCATTGGAAGGATATGAAACCGGTTTTCCAGGAAGATCCTGTCCTCAAAGAAGAGAAAGCCCGGAAGAAAGCCTATCCCCTTACGGCCTTCCAACTGACCATGTTTAATTACCAGCTCTACTATCCTATGTCCTGTATGTGGAACCTGACTCTTCTGTTCAGCTTTGACAAAGACAAGCTGGATGTAGGCCGGTTTACACAGGCGGTCAGCAGGGTGATAGACCATCATCCTATTTTCAGGACAGTCCTCACTTTTAATGAAGATGGCTTTATTGTCCAGCATATGGATCAGGAACTGGATGTCCACCGGGCAAGCAGGAAAGTATCAGAAGAGGACTTTGAAAAGCTTAAACAAGGATTTAATAAGCCCTTCCATCTAATCAATAATCCGCTGATCAGAATCCGTCTTTACGAGACACCGGAAAAGCTGCATTTTCTTATGATCAGTCACCATATGGTCATGGATGGAGTGGGAATCAATGCCATATTAAATAATATCTACTCTGCCTATCAGGGGGAGGAGGACCTTCCTTTAGATACCTTCTATTCCTGGCTGGAAGACCAGCGGCAGTTCAGATCCACACCGGAATATGAAGAAGCTAAGCGATATTTTGATGATACCTATGGCAAGGTCGACTGGTGCAATAATCTGTCGGTTGACCATGAACTTGTTGACAGACACCGTATGTCCAACGATAAGTATGTAACAGGAGCTTCCTATTTGATCGTTCCTCCTGAAGACCTGCTCCCAAGGATGGAAAAGGAATTCCACCTGTCAAAAAGCGGTTTTTGTGCGGCGATTGCTTTGCTGGGACTGCATGACTGTGAAGGCAAGGATAATGTTATGTTAAACTGGACATTTTCCAACAGGACCAGTCCTGCATCACAAGCCGCTGCCGGCATGATGCTGAAACTGCTGCCCTTAGGAGTTGAGATCAGGCCGGATACATCCACAGAGGATGTGTTCAGGCAGGTGGCCCGCCGTATTAATGAAGGCATCGCTAATTGTGACTGCGACTGGTTCCAGGACCATCCCTCGGTTTATGTCAATGATCCCCTGTTTTTAGTTTATGAGGCGGATATACTGGATATGCCGGCTATGGAGGAGCTGGGGGCCGAAATGGAGATGCTCTTTGATTCCAGTAATATCATGGTCAGAAGAACAACCCTCCAGGTTATGGAGACGGAGGAAGGCTTTGCCGTTGAACTTTACTATGTGGATGGCTTATTCGATGAGGCCCATAGGGATGCCTTTCACAGGGCTTTAAAAAACAGACTGAAGGACCTGGGCTGTACCGACATCACTATTACCGAAATAATCGACTAAGAGGGGATCGTCCTTCAGGCTGACAAGATGGTATCGGTGAAGGATGTATTATCTGACCGGCCGTCGAAATAAAAGCCAGTTAGCCTGCCGTTATAAAAAGCTATTATGAATCCGATCATTCCGGACAATGATGCCTCCGGGGAGAATACTTATATCTCAACAAAATCGAAGGGATCTTCCTCTGTAGAGAAGAAAACGGTCTCCGACATAAAAAATCTTTCAGGCGAAAAGGTGACCGCTGCCCAGCAGGTTTCAGAAAGCTCCAGCAAAACCCTGACCAGCAGCATCTCAGGAAGTAAAAGCCATACCATTTCTAACTCTGTGAAGGTTGGCACAAATGTAACCATTGTTCCTGATATCTGGAGTTCCAGTGCCGAGTATACCCGCTCCTGGTCAGATCTTGTTACCAATGGCTGGACCAAATCAGAAGGAACAACGGTAACAGACAGGAATTGTTGAGAAAGAATAGGGTGTTAATATCCCTGTCCCAGGTTTTTTCCAGTGGAAATAAAGAAGCTTTTGTTATACAATATGAATCGTAGTAAATTTAAGTAATTCTCCCAAAAGGAGTCAAAGAGATATTCCGGACCAGATCCGGACCATAGAAAGGAACTAAACTTGGCAAATTATAAGATTATTAACGGCACCATCCTCACCTGCCTGGAGAAGGGGCTGAAGACAGAAGAGAAGACGGTCTTTGTCCGGGATGGCCGGATCAGTTTCCAGCCATTTTCTGAGGATGAAGACTTTGAAGTAGTTGACGCCAGAAGAAAGCTTATCATGCCGGGCCTCATCAATATGCATACCCATTCCTATATGACCATGATGAGGAACTACGCAGATGATGTCCCCTTTACGGACTGGCTTTTTAACCGGGTTATGCCTGTGGAAGATAACCTTCCTGTGGAAGCAGCCTACTGGACCTCTCTCCTGGGCTGCCTGGAGATGATTACCACCGGAACCACCTGCTTTGTAGATATGCATATGTATCACCGGCAGGCTGCCCTGGCGGCAAGAGACGCCGGTATGAGGGCTTATATCGGCAGGGGTCTGGTGGGAGAGGACCTTTACGGGGACGGCTACAGCCGTTACCAGCAGGCCATGGAAGAAAAAGAAGAATTTGCCTCTGACAGGCTGAACTTCCTCCTTTCCCCCCATGCCATCTATACCTGCTCGGAGAAACTGCTGGTCCAGATCGGCGAAGCGGCTAAAAAGGATGGTTTTTTGAAGCAGATCCACCTGTCTGAGAGCATGACGGAGATCGAGGATTGTTACAAGGCCCATGGTAAGTCTCCGGTAGCTTACTTGAAGGATATCGGCTTCCTTGATGCTGATACGATCCTGGCTCACTGCGTCCAGATGCAGGAGGGAGACCTGGACATTATCCGGAACTGTGGCGCTACTATTGTCACCAATGTGGCCAGCAATGCCAAGCTGGGCAACGGAATCGCTCCCCTGGTCGACATGAGGGAAGCAGGGATTAATGTCTGTGTGGGAACCGATGGGGCTGCCAGCAATAATACCTTAAATATGTTCCGGGAGATGGGACTCCTGTCTCTTATGCATAAGGCCCATACCAGGGATTGTCTGGCTATTCCATCAGACTATATCGTACAGATGGCCACCTGTCATGCCGGCAAGGCTCTGAAGGATAAGAATATTGGAAGTATCCATGAGGGAGCCAGGGCGGACCTGGTATTTGTGGACCTTGACAGTCCGTCCCTTTTCCCTAATAATAATATCATCTCATCCCTCTGCTATTCCGCGAATGGATCTGAGGTAGACTCCGTGATGATCAATGGCAGCTTTGTTATGAAAAACCGTGACCTGCTGACCATCGATAAGGAGAGAGTATTCTTTGAAGTAAGTAAGATCGTGGAGGCCAACCTCATTCATTGATGGGCAGCTACGTGAAATCATCTAAGTAAGGAGATTATAAATGAGCATTATCAAAGATTCTTCCCTGGCTCCTGCAGGGATGACAAAGATTAACTGGGTCCGGTCCCATATGCCGGCTTTATCCCAGATTGAAAAGCAGTTTGAAGAGGAAAAGCCCTTTGAAGGCCTGCGGATTGCCGTGTCCGTCCATTTGGAGGCAAAGACCTCCAACCTGGGTCTGGTTCTGAAAAAGGGAGGAGCTGAGGTCTTCCTGACTGGCTGCAATCCTCTGTCCACCCAGGATGATGTGGCGGCAGCGGTCGCAGAGCTGGGCGTAGAAACCTACGGCCTCTACGGGGTTAACGAAGAAGAGTATGAGAAGCTCCTGGTGGAAACTCTCAAATGTCATCCCCACCTGATCGTCGACGACGGAGGAGATCTGATCAACCTTTTAGGGGGAAAATGTAAAGAGTACGGCGACCAGCTGATCGGCGGCTGCGA
>DLBH01000024.1 GCA_002494165.1 Lachnospiraceae bacterium UBA7026
GGAGGAGAGCATGCAGATCCAGTCTAATCTGGGATCGACCATCGCCATGGCCTTTGACGAGTGCCCGCCCAGCAAGGCAGACAGAGACTACATAAAGCAGTCTGTGGACAGGACCTACCGCTGGCTGGTCCGCTGTATGGACAAGATGAAAGAGCTCAATGCCCGGGAGGATACCGTGAATCCCCACCAGCTGCTTTTCGGCATCAACCAGGGAGGAGTTCTCCCTGATATCCGGATCGAGCATGCCAAAAGGATCCGTGAACTGGACCTGCCCGGCTATGCCATAGGCGGCCTTGCCGTCGGCGAGACCCACCAGGAGATGTACCATATTTTAGACCAGGTGGTACCCTGGCTGCCCACGGACAAGCCTACCTACCTGATGGGTGTGGGGACACCGGCTAATATATTAGAGGCTGTGGACCGGGGTGTGGACTTTTTTGACTGTGTCTATCCCACCAGGAACGGAAGACATGGCCATGTTTACACAGCCTGCGGTAAGCTGAATCTTTTTAATAAGAAGTTTGAGCTGGATGACCGGCCCATAGAAGAGGGCTGTGGCTGTCCGGCCTGTAAGAGCTACAGCAGGGCCTATATCAGACATTTGCTCAAGGCAAAAGAGATGCTGGGGCTCCGGCTGTGCGTGCTTCATAATCTTTACTATTACAACCATCTGATGGAGCAGATCCGCCAGGCTATCGAAGACCATCGCTATAAGGAGTTCAAGAAGAAGACCCTGGAGGCGATGGGCCAGAAAGAACATTCATAACAGCCGGAAGATATAATTGCCGCCTGTTATTAATCATTTGTGTGCACACAAAAACTATATTTATGGAGGAAAGAAAATGATTTTAAGCAGCTCTATGAATGGTATTACCATGATTCTGATGTACCTTGTAGTATTTGGAGGCATCATCTACTTTATGACGATTCGTCCGTCCAGGAAGCAGGAGGCGGCTAAGAAGGCCCTTCATGATTCCATGAAGCCCGGTGACAGCGTACTTACCAACAGCGGTTTTTACGGTGTTATCATTGATATTATGGATGATACGGTTATCGTTGAGTTCGGTTCCAACAGAAACTGCCGTATCCCTATGACCAAGGATGCCATCCAGGCCGTGGAGAGTCCTGACTTCTCCAAGACAGCAGAGGAAGAGTAAAGTTCAGAATTCATCTTTTTTTCATCGATTGTTTATGTTATAATTACTCTGACTGCAGTGGCCAGACTGGCCCGGTTGCTGACCGGAACAGACCGGCCTTACTGTAAATAAGAAAGTGAGGAGGCGTTGTTGTGAAAAGAGTTAAGACACTTACCGGAAAGCAGACTTACAATAATACTATGTGTAAGGGTGGATGCGGAGAATGCCAGACATCCTGCCAATCCGCATGTAAGACATCCTGTACCGTAGGCAACCAGACTTGTGAGAATAACAAATAACAGCGGCTCTCATAAAGATTAGATTTGTGTTTTCCGGTCATGGATATCCACCGGACCAGACCACAAAGCTGCTGGGGATGTAATCCCGATATCATGCTAGTAATAGGGTGAACAGATTACTGTTCACCTTATCTTTCGTATGGAGATTTCCGGTCTGCCCAGTCCGGTTCTGCCGGAATGGCCGCAGGAATATTCATAACTCAGTACACAAGCTGCCGCCGGCTCACTATTTTGTGTATTCTGCTGCCGGCCAGGCCAAGTCCGTCAGGGACTGGCCCCGGTTTTACAGGGAAAGGAGAGCTTGTTTGGTTCATCAGTATAAAAATAATGGATACAACATCGTCATGGATGTGTGTTCCGGTGCCATCCATGTGGTGGATGATGTCACTTATGATGTGATAGAGCATTTTGAAGAGTGGAGCCTGGATCAGATGTGCGGGTCTCTGCCCTGGCCTGCCCAGGACATCAAGGAGGCCTACGGGGAGGTTCTTGTCCTTAAGGACCAAGGCCTTTTATTTACCGAAGACATCTATGAAGATTACATTAAAGAGGTAAAAAGCAGAAAGACTGTGGTCAAGGCCCTCTGTCTTCACATCGCCCATGATTGTAATCTGGCCTGCAGGTATTGTTTTGCCGAGGAGGGAGAGTACAAGGGAGACCGGTCACTCATGAGTGCCGAGGTCGGCCGGGCAGCTCTGGATTTCCTGGTGGCCAATTCCGGCAGCCGCCGCAATCTGGAGGTGGATTTCTTCGGAGGAGAGCCCACCATGAACATGGGTGTGGTCAAGGAGATCGTCCGCTATGGCCGGGAGCTGGAGAAGAAGCACGACAAGCATTTCCGCTTTACCCTGACCACCAACGGAGTACTGCTCAATGACGACATTATGGACTTCGCCAACAGGGAGATGGACAATGTGGTCCTCTCCATCGACGGCCGCAAGGAGGTCCATGACTATATGAGACCCTGCCGTAATGGCAAGCCCAGCTATGACCTGATTTTACCTAAATTTCTCAAGTTTGCTGATTCCAGGAAGCAGCAGAGATACTACGTCAGAGGAACATTTACCAGGAGGAACCTGGATTTCTCCCAGGATGTGATTCACTTAGCTGACCTGGGCTTCGAGCAGATTTCCATGGAGCCGGTTGTCGGCCTGCCCGAGGAGACCTACTCCATCCGGGAGGAGGACCTGCCCCAGATATTTGAAGAGTACGATAAGCTGGCCCGGGAGATGATTAAAAGGCATAAAGAGGGAAGGCCCTTTACCTTCTTTCATTTCATGATTGACCTGACGGGAGGCCCCTGTGTGGCCAAGCGCCTGTCCGGCTGTGGAAGCGGCACAGAGTACCTGGCCGTGACTCCCTGGGGAGACCTTTACCCCTGTCACCAGTTTGTGGGGGAAGAGGATTTCGTCCTGGGTAATGTCTTTGACGGGATCAGCAGAAGAGATATCTGTGACCAGTTCAGGGTCTGTAATGTATATACTAAGAAGAAATGCAGAGACTGCTTCGCCAGATTTTACTGCAGTGGAGGATGTCCTGCCAATTCATATAAGTTCCACGGAACTATTGATGACTCTTATGATCTCAGTTGTGAGATGGAGCGCAAGAGAGTGGAATGTGCGATTATGATGAAAGCCGCCATGGCACAAGAGGAGGTAAATGAAAATGGCGAAGAAACGGAAGAATAATACCAATCCCAGAACCAGAGCGGTCCTGACCCTGTTTCTGGTAGCTGTGCTCTTTGCAGTATCCGCATACACAGTGACGGTTGGTATCGGCAAGCAGCACAAGGGAAGCGCGAAGAATATCGAGCTGGGTCTTGACCTTGCCGGTGGTGTAAGTATCACCTACCAGATTAATGAGGATAATCCTACAGACACAGAGATTAACGATACCATCTACAAGCTTCAGAAGCGTGTGGAAGGTTATTCCACCGAGGCGGAAGTTTACAAAGAAGGAAGCAAACGTATCACCGTTGAGATCCCAGGAGTTACGGACGCCAACGCGATTCTGACTGAACTGGGAAAGCCCGGTGACCTGTCCTTTCAGCTGGAGGACGGGACTGTGGTTCTGACCGGTTCCAACATTAAGAGTGCGGAAGCCGGAACCCAGGAGAAGAATGGCATCAATAATTATGTGGTATCCCTGGCCATGGATAAGGAAGGTGCCGAGGCCTTTGCCACAGCTACGGCTGCAAACATCGGCAAGCCCATCTTGATCTATTATGATGGCGAAGTTGTCAGTGCGCCCACAGTCCAGTCCGCCATCACAGACGGCCAGTGCATCATCGAGAATATGGAAAGCTATGAGAAAGCTGAGGAGCTGGCCTCCACCATCCGTATCGGTGCCCTGCCCCTGACTCTTACTGAGATGCGGTCCAATGTTGTCGGTGCCAAGCTGGGTCAGGATGCCATCCGGACCAGTCTCAAGGCAGGAGCCATCGGTATTGCCCTGGTATTCGTTTTCATGACAGTGGTATATTTCCTTCCAGGCTTCCTGGCAGGTATCGCCCTGATTCTTTACGTTCTTTTAAATTTACTGGCCATCAACGGCTTTAACGCCACATTGACCCTGCCCGGTATCGCCGGTGTCCTGCTGGCCATCGGTATGGCCGTAGATGCCAATGTCATCATTTTCACCCGTATCCGTGAGGAGATTTACTCCGGAAAGCAGGTAATCAATGCCATCAACAGCGGTTATTCCAAGGCTCTTTCCGCGATCCTGGACGGTAATATCACCACCCTGATTGCCGCAGCCGTTCTGTGGATGAAGGGCTCAGGTACTGTCCGCGGTTTCGCCCAGACCCTGGCCATTGGTATTATTTTATCCATGTTCACAGCCCTGGTAATCACCAAGAACCTGATGATCAGCTTCTATGAGCTGGGCGCCAAGGATGAGAAGTTCTACGGTAAGGCAAAGCAGTTCAAGGTGCTCAACTATGTCAAAGCCAGCAAGTTCTGTATTGCAGCTTCCCTGGTTGTTATCATAATTGGCTTCGCCTTTATGCCCATCAACAAGAAGCAGATTGGAAATATTTTAAATTATGATCTGGAGTTCTCCGGCGGTACTGCCGTTACCATGACTTTGGATGACGATATCACCGACCAGCTGGACAAGGAGATCTGCCAGACTGTAAGGGATACGGTAAATGTCAAAACAGTCCAGAGTCAGAAAGTACTTAATTCCAACCAGCTGGTAGTCAAGACCAACGAGCTGACGGTTTCTGAACGTCAGAAACTGGAGGAGGCTTTAAAGAGCAGCTATAAGATTTCCGATTACCAGACTGAGGAGATCACGGCCTCCGTCTCCAATGAGATGAAGAACGATGCCATCGTGGCTGTGGTCCTGGCAGCCATCTGTATGTTGATCTACATCGCTTTCCGTTTCAAGGATCTCCGTTTTGGAGCCAGTGCGGTAATCGCCCTGCTTCACGACGTGTTCGTTGTATTAACCTTATATTCTGTAGCCCGCCTTTCCGTAGGTAATACCTTTATTGCCTGTATGCTGACCATTCTCGGTTACTCTGTCAATGCGACTATCGTTATCTTTGACAGAATCCGTGAGAATTTAAGAGAGAGTCAGCTGGTGAAGCAGGGTCTTGATGTGGTGGTTAATACCTCGATCAGCCAGACACTGACCCGTTCCATCAATACATCCCTGACATCCTTTATCACTATCTTTTGTCTTTATGTGCTGGGTGTGGCCTCTATCAAGGAGTTCACCCTGACTCTGATCGCAGGTATTGTCTGTGGATGTTACTCATCCGTATGCATCTCCGGACCGGTATGGTACTGGATGAAGCGCGGCCATGAGAAAAAACTGCAGAGAGAAGCTCAGGCTGTCAAAGATGCCAAAAAGAAGAAAAAGGGAGCTAAGGCTGTAAAGCCGGCGGAAGTTGCTAAGCCGGCAGAGCTTGAGGATAAGTCCGCAGCTGAAAAGCCAGCTGAGAAGGCGGCAGCCACTACAGCTAAGAGCGGCAGCAAAAAGTCAAAATCCAAGAATAAAAAGAAAAAGAAAAGATAGAGGCTGATGACCAGCCTTAAGGCTGCCGTGCCAAGGACGGGCCGGACCGGATTGACAGCAATCCGCATACTTCCGGTTTCTCTGGCCCGGCAGTCTTTCTTTTCCCTGTGTTTCGCAAACAGATAAGGAGATATCCTTTATGGAAGAGATTAAGGAAACCTGGACCCTGACAACAAAGAGGGCCGATTTTAACCAAATATCCGCTAAATTCGGCATTCCACCCTATATAGCCCGGCTGGTGAGGAACCGTGACCAGGTTACGGAAGACCAGATCCGGGTCTACCTCTATGGGACCCTGGCCGACATTCCTGACCCTGGTCTGCTCAAGGATGTCCATAAGGCGGCAGGGATCATCAAGGAGAAGATCAGCCAGAAGAAAAAGATCCGGATCATCTCAGATTATGATGTGGATGGCGTTTCTTCCAATTATATTCTGATGAAGGGCCTGGAGCGCTGCGGGGCTGATGTGGATTATAAGATTCCTGACCGGATCCAGGATGGCTATGGCATCAATATCCATCTGATAAAACAGGCTAAGGAGGACCAGGTAGATACCATCATCACCTGTGACAATGGTATTTCTGCCAAAGAGCAGGTGGAGTATGGTAATTCCCTGGGCATGACCATTATCATTACAGACCACCACGATGTTCCTTTTACCATGGAAGGTGGGGTCAAAAAAGAACTTCTGCCCCCGGCAGCGGCCATCGTCAATCCCAAGCAGAGCGACTGTCCCTACCCCTTTAAGAAGATCTGCGGGGCAGTGGTAGCCATGAAATTCATTCAGGTGCTCTATGAAGCATGTGGTATAGATCCGTCAGAGACCGAAAATTTTCTGGAAATAGCCGCCCTGGCCACCAACTGCGATGTCATGCCTCTGGTGGAGGAGAACAGGATCATCGTCAGAGAAGGACTCCGCCGGATGATGAAAACCAGGATAACCGGTTTGGAGGCCCTGATCGAGGCCAACGGCCTTAAGGGTAAAACCCTGACGGTCTACCACCTGGGCTTTGTTCTGGGTCCCTGCATCAATTCTTCCGGCCGGCTGTCCTCGGCCAAATATGCTGTGGAACTTCTTTTGTGTCCTGATAAAAAGCAGTGCGATGCCATGGCCAGCCACCTGGTGGACCTGAATAAGGACAGGAAGGCCATTACGGAAAAGGGTGTCAGGGACAGCATAGCTTACCTGCTGGAGAGTGGTCATTATAAGGACGATATCCATGTTGTATATATTCCGGACCTTCATGAAAGTCTATGCGGTATCATCGCGGGGAAAGTACGGGAACGTTTCCACCATCCGGCCTTTGTTTTATCCGATGGTCTGGAAGGCATCAAGGGGTCTGGCAGGTCCATCGACAGCTACTCTATGTATGAGGAAATGTCAAAAATCAAGGAGTGCTTCTCCAGCTTTGGCGGCCATCCCGGTGCGGCAGGCTTCACCCTGCGGGACCGTTGTCTGGAGGAATTCCGGGAAAAAATTAATGAGAGTTCCCGGCTTACGGAGGAAGATTTCACCGTGAAGGTCAAGGGAGACCTGATTCTCCCCCTTACCATGGTCTCAGAACAGCTGCTGGAGGAAATCCGGATCTTAGAGCCTTTCGGCCTGGGTAATTCCCGGCCCCTCTTCCTGGCCAGAGACCTGAAGATCAGGTCCTTGAAGGTGATCGGGAAAAACCGTAAGGTGGTGAAAATGTTCGTGACAGATGCCAATGGCTACGGCATTACCGCCATGTATTTTGAGGATCCGGACCTGTTGCTTGGCAAACTGGAAAATGCTGTGGGAAAGGACCAGGCCCGGGCGGTGCTGCGGGGTTACCGCCACCAGGTCTACCTGTCCAGGGCTGCCTTCCAGCCGGACATCAATGAGTATATGGGCAGAAAAGAGCCCCAGATCATCCTCAAACATGTCGAATTCCGGGAGAGAGGCTGAGGGCCGGTAAACAGCCAGGGCTGACCTGCCGGGAAAAGTGTTCACAGGGAACAGAAACACAGCAAAAAAAGTTCAGGAAAAGAAGCTTAAAGAGAAAAACTGAATGTAGGAGAGACCAGGGAAAAAGCTTCAGAAAAGGAAGGTTAAATGGAAAAAAATATAAGAGAAAAGTCCTTTACAGAGGCTGATACAAGAGAAAAAAAGGATATCCGGCTGATCGGTCTGGACCTGGATGGGACGACCCTGACCTCGGATAAGGTTCTGACTCCCAGGACCAAGAAGGTGCTGGAGACCTGCCTGGAGAGGGGAATCCAGGTTCTGCCGGCTACTGGCCGGGCAAAATCCGGCATACCGGCATATCTGACAGGGATCCAGGGCATCAGGTATATTCTCCTTTCCAATGGAGCCTTAGTCTATGATATGAAGGAAGACCGGTATGTCTATCAGAACCTGCTGCCTTTTGAAAAAAGCATGGCTCTCCTGGATCAGCTGGAGTCCTATGGCAGCTTTTATGATCTTTTTGCCGGTGGCTTCGGCAGGTGTGAAGGAAGATTCCTGGATAACCTGGGTGACTATGCCATAGAGCCCCATATTCAGGACCTGATTCACATGTCCAGAAAAAGGATTGACAACCTGAGGGACTGGCTTCTGTCCTGGAAAAAGCCAGTTGAGAAATTCACTGTCTTTTTTGCCGACCCTGAGGCCAGGCTGAGGGCCATGGCTGATATGGGCAGGGATCCTGACCTGGCTGTCACCAGTTCCATCCCCAATAATATGGAACTGAATTCCGCCAGCTGCAACAAGGGGGATGCCCTGCTGAGCCTGGGACGGATGCTGGGCTTCAGTCCCAGTCAGATTATGGCCTGTGGAGATGGGATTAATGATCTGGATATGGTCCGCATGGCCGGCTTTGGTGTCGCTATGGAAAACGGTATGGACCAGGTGAAGGAAGCGGCTGATTTTATCACAAAGAGTTGTGATGAGGAAGGCGTAGCTTACGCCATCGAGCGCTTTGTTCTCTGATCCCAGAGTCGGGGAAACAGGTGGCCAGTCCAAACAGCGCTCAGATACTGGTCTCTGCCCCCCTGGTTTGGAAAGCCTCCAAAACCTTCAAGCTTGCCCAAGCCCGTGATCAGATATTAGCCTATGACCCTGTCAGGGATTCGCCGGTCTAGCTGTCTTTGAAAGGACAGACAGACCGGTTTTTCGAACCCTTTATCAGAGGACGAATTTACATAAGTCTAACATTTCAAAAAATATGTAGCATTTCATGAATTGTTGTGTTAGAATATCAAAGATTGAATTCAGACAGAAAGAATCCAATTGGGGAAGCGTATGACCGAGACTTCTGAAAAGTGCATTTGCCTAAATACATTTTTCAGTTGTTTCGGAAGCTTCCCGCTATTATTTCTTACGATGTTTTACAGGAGGTATATATGGTAAAACAATTTTCTATGGATCTTGCAGGAAGAACATTTTCAGTGGAGATCGGTAAGGTGGCAGCCCAGGCTAACGGTGCGGCCCTGGTAAGGTATGGCGACACAGTCATCCTTTCCACAGCAACAGCTTCTGAGAAGCCCCGTGACGGCATCGATTTCTTCCCCCTGAGTGTGGATTTTGAGGAGAAGATGTACTCTGTGGGTAAGATCCCCGGAGGTTTTAATAAGAGAGAGGGTAAGCCCTCTGAGCATGCGGTTCTTACTTCCCGTATGATTGACCGCCCCATGAGACCCCTCTTCCCCAAGGATTACAGGAATGATGTCTCCCTCAATAACCTGGTTATGTGTGTGGACCCGGATTGTTCTCCGGAGATTACAGCCATGATCGGTTCCTCCATCGCCACAGCGATTTCTGATATTCCTTTCGCAGGTCCCATCTCCGGTATCCGTATCGGCATGGTGGATGGTCAGCTGATCGTTAATCCTACGGAAGAGCAGCGCCTGGCTTCTGATCTGGTGCTTACTGTGGCTTCCACCCGTGACAAGGTCATCATGATTGAGGCCGGAGCTAATGAGGTTCCCGAGGACAAGATGCTTGAGGCTATCTTCATGGCTCATGATGTCAACAAGGAAGTGATCGCTTTCATCGATAAGATCGTGGAGGAGTGTGGTCTTCCCAAGCATGATTATGAGCATGTGGATACACCCGAAGATCTCTGGGAAGATATGCTTCTGGCCATTCCCCAGGAGGAGATGGAAGAGGCTGTTTTCACAGACAGGAAGCAGGATAGAGATGCCAATATCTCCGCCCTTAAGGAGAGGCTGGAAGAGCGTTACGCAGAGGACCACGAGGACTGGCTGCCTCTCATCGATGACGCTGTATATAAGTACCAGAAGAAGACGGTTCGCAAGATGATCTTAAAGGACCAGAAGAGACCCGACGGCCGTGCCATCAACGAGATCCGTCCTCTGGCAGCAGAGATCGACCTTCTTCCCAGGGCCCATGGTTCAGGTATGTTTACCCGTGGTCAGACCCAGATTATGACTGTCACTACTCTCGGATCCCTTTCCGAGGCACAGAAGGTTGACGGTATCGACCTTAATGTGACATCCAAGAGATATATGCACCATTATAACTTCCCAAGCTGGTCCGTTGGTGAGACCAGGCCCAGCCGTGGTCCGGGACGTCGTGAGATTGGTCACGGTGCTCTGGCAGAGAAGGCCCTGATTCCGGTTCTTCCTTCCGAGGATGAATTCCCTTATGCTATCAGGACTGTATCTGAGACCCTCGAGTCCAACGGTTCCACATCCCAGGCCAGCGTATGTGCATCCTCCCTGTCCCTCATGGCAGCGGGTGTGCCCATTAAGAAGGCAGTTGCCGGTATCTCCGCAGGTCTTGTGACCGGAGAGACAGATGATGACTACATCGTTCTTACCGATATCCAGGGTCTTGAGGA
>DLBH01000062.1 GCA_002494165.1 Lachnospiraceae bacterium UBA7026
AGTTATGGTTGGTGGTATGGTTCCCCCGATCGCGATTGCCATTTCCTCCTGGCTGTTCAAAAACAAATTTACGGATAACGACCGTAAGGCCGCACCGGTTAATGCCATCATGGGTCTCTGCTTCATCTCTGAGGCAGCCATTCCTTACGCAGCCGGTGATCCCGGACACGTTATTCCTTCCTGTGTTGTTGGTTCTGCAGTAGCAGGTGCTCTTTCCACAATCTTCGGATGTACACTGATGGCTCCTCATGGCGGACTTTTCGTAATCCCGACCATCGGCAATCCGCTCATGTACATCGTAGCCCTGATTGTTGGTTCCCTGGTTGGCGCAGTTCTTCTCGGCGTTCTAAGAAAGCCTGTTGACCAGAAATAATATAAGCGCTTTATACTGATCCACGGGTCCCGGGGGTTCCCGGGAAAATGTATCATTTAAAGACATAAAAGATGACGGCGTCACATTATTAAGATGTGGCGCCGTTTTTTTCTGCTTCTATGGTCCGGGTCTCTGTCTGCCGGGTTTAAAAGAAACAAAAATTTACCTATCATAGGATGTTCATCTTGTTGACTTTCATAGCACAAAATTTTATAATATAGGTAATAATATATAAATACTTACTGTGCAGTCTGTGTGGTCTGTACAGTTTTACAATTGTTTTATTGGGAGAGGGGTCTATATGAGTTCAGGATTATTACCGTTTGAAGGCATAAAAAATGCCAGGGATCTGGGAGGTATCGCCACCAAGGATGGTCATGTGGTTCGCAAGGGGAAGCTGATTAAGAGTGGATCAATATGCGATGCTACAGGCAATGACCTCCGCATCCTCATGGATGATTATAAGCTCAAGGTTGTTGTGGATTTAAGAACGGAAATGGAGAGAGAGCAGATGCCGGATCCCTGCCTACTCGGCGTGGCACAGATCTGGAATCCTCTGTTTAAATCAGACACACAGGGCCTGGGTATTTTTAAAGCAGATTCCAGTGATGTACTCTACAATCATCTCAAGTCTATCTTTGTGGTGAGCAGCAGGAACGACGGAGCCCTGGACACGGCTGTCCAGCAGGTGCAGGAGATGATCCGCAAGGATGATTTCCGTCCGGAGGAGTACATGCTCAGATTATACCAGAAGTTTGTCAATAACCAGGTTGTCCAGAAGCAGGTGAAGCAGTTCTTCTCCCTGCTGACCAATAACCGTGGGGGAGCCATCCTCTGGCATTGCTCTGCAGGCAAGGACAGGGCAGGCATGCTGACAGCCTTGCTCCTCTATGCTTTGGGTGTTTCCAAAGAGACCATCATCGAAGACTACATGGCATCCGCAGAATCCTCCGAGGACGCTGTAGAGTATATTCTCGACAGGCTCTTCCCGGGCAGTGACTGCCAGAGCGTATGTTACAGAGAGATGGCCAAGCAGATTTTTAATGTCCGCTCATGCTATATTGAGTCCTTCTTCGAAGCGATTGAGAGAGACTATGTGAGCATTGACAACTATTTGCAGAAGGCTATTGAGATTCATGTAGATAATATAGTCAGACTGAAGACACTCTATCTTGAGTAGTCAGCAGATCCAGATTCCGGACCGGCCGGCAAGCTGCAGGGGGGTTCCTGGAGATCAGGGTAAGCAGTGATTATGAATACACCGCCGGGGATAAAGGATTTATTCCCGGCATTTTCTTATACAGGGGAGTGATTTATGTGAGGTTCGAAGTGGGAGCCATCATGAGAAGAGATCAGGTTATGGAGCTGGTGTTTGGCAACAACAGTAGTCCCTTTGATATACTTGGCCGCCACATGGTAAAGGGAGGGCAGGTGATTTCTGCCTACCATCCGGATGCGGTATCTATGGAGATTATCGATGACCAGGGCCGCCGTTTCCCTATGGATCAGATTGAGAGGCAGCCTGTCTTCGCCGCTTTTTTCGCCGAGGACAAGGCCTTCGATTACCAGATTCGCATGGATTTTGCCGACGGCAACAGCTTTATCAGTCCGGACCCCTACAGCTTTCCGGGCAGAATCAGCAGGAGAGAGGAAGAGAGACTGCTGGAAGGGAAATGGCATGATGCTTATCAGAAGCTGGGCTGCCATCCCTGCAGGTCCAGGGGGGTTGAAGGAATGTATTTTGCCCTCTGGGCTCCTTTTGCCAGAAGAGTCAGTGTGGTGGGGGATTTCAATTTCTGGAACGGAATGATCTACCCCATGCAAAGGCTGGACAAGTCCGGGATTTTTGAGCTGTTTATCCCCGGTATCAGCAGGGGCCAGTATTATAAATTTGAAGTAAAGAATGACCGGGGAGAGGTCTATCAGTGCGCTGATCCCTATGCTGTAATCTCGGAGGGTCATGAAGATGGGGCTTCCAGGATTTATGATATGAGCCACTTCCAGTGGACGGACCAGCGGTGGGTTGAGACAAGGGATGTATCCCATATCCGCCGGAAACCGGTGGCTTTTTGCGAGGTGCTTTTTCCCGAGCTGGATTTTCCGGAGGAATATATCAGGGAGACTGTCGTCGGCGCTGGTTTTACCCATGTCCTCCTGGCTAATCTGCAAAGGCATTCCGGACACACTTTAGAGAACCGGGAGAATACCAGGGATTCTGCCCAGACTGACAGGCACAAAAGCAGTAAGAAACTCAGCTTTTTCGAACCCCTCTATACCACCAATACTCCTGACCGGATGAGGGGCTTTGTCAACCGCTGCCATGGCCAGAATATAGCCATCGCCATTGAGATCACACCAGATTACTTTGAGAGGGGTCAGGAGTCCTTGCTGGCCTTTGACACTTATCCCAGCTGGGACTGCAGTCCGGACAGACTTAAGGAGTGGCAGTCCAGACGGGTTTCCTTCTGCTTTAACCGTAAAGCAGAGTACAGGAACTATATTCTGACTAACCTTTTATTCTGGATCAGGGAGTACCATATCGACGCCATTGTCTTCCGGGGTATGAGCCAGATCATACTGGGGGAGAACCAGAGATTCCACGATGTGGAGACCAGGGAGGGAGAGCAGGATACAGAGCTGCTTCTGGCCTATCACAGCTTCCTGCAGGAGCTGGTGCGGAATCTGAAGGAGGCCCAGGAAGGCCTGCTTTTCGTGGGAGAAGAATTGCCGGGCCTGGCTTTTCTGGAAAAAGAGTCAGAACTGACATGGAATTATACGGTCCACGATAATGTAGACGCTTACCTTACTACGGATCCTGACCGGAGACCCGGCCAGTTCTACCGCCTGTCCCTGCCCCAGATGAGAAGGGATATGAGGACCAGTATTCTAAGGATCAATGAAAACTGGAAAAAAGAAAGCAACGGGTCACTGGTTGACAATCTGGAAACAATTGATTATGATATTTTGACAGACAAAAAGATGGCCCTGGGCTATATGATTGGAATGCCAGGCAAGAAGTCCTGGGTGCTCCATGGCTTCCGGAGGCCCTTCCACCAGAGATATCTTGAGGACCTGCTGGAGCTTTACCGCAGGTACCCGGCCCTTCATTCCTATGAGCCGGACAGAGATTCCCTGGAGTGGATCAACAGTAGTGATGCCCAGTCCGGCGTAATAAGCTTTATCCGCTGGGATCCGGGCAAGAAGAGGAACCTGCTCTTTGTCAGTAATTTTTCCAAAGACAGTATGGACGGCTACCGGATTGGAGTGCCCGGTCCCGGCCTCTACAAGCTGATTCTGAGCAGTGACCATATTGAATATGGAGGACAGGGGCGCAGCCTGACCCAGAATCTCACTGCCGAAGAGGTGGGAAGAGACTTGAGACTCTGGTCCTTGTCGGTGGAGGTTCCTCCCCAGACCAGCCTGATTTTTGAGTTTAATATGATGGAGAAGAACCAGGACCAGGCCGGTGAGATATGATGGAGAAGAACCAGGACCAGGCCGGTGAAATATGATGGAGAAGCATCAGGACCAGATTGATAAAATATGATGGAGAAGCATCAGGATTAAACTGATGAAATGTATAAACAAGTCACAGAGGTATTGATAGTAAGGAAGGTAAAAAAATGGGAGATTGTATATTCTGTAAGATAGCCAAGGGAAGTATTCCGTCAAAGACGATATATGAGGACAGTCATTTCAGGGTTTTCATGGATGTGAATCCGGCGACGGACGGACACTGTCTGATTATTCCGAAAGAGCATTTTGACAACATCTATGATCTGGATGCGGAGACAGCCGGAAAGCTTTTCTCCCTGGCAACCTGTATTGCCCGGGCTATGAGGGATGCCCTTGGATGTGGAGGTATTAATGTGGTCCAGAACAATGGAGAGATTGCAGGACAAACAGTGAAGCATTTTCACCTTCATCTCATTCCCAGATATGAGAACGATGGACAGTACCTGCTGTGGAAGCCCCACGAGTCCGACCCGGACAAGCTGGAGGAACTGAGGAAAAAGATTAAGAAGTCTATTTAGAAGATTTACCCTGGAGACCAGCTATGGGAAAGATTGATTTTAAACCGGGTAATATGTTGTACCCGCTGCCGGCAGTCCTGGTGACAGTCAGGGACCGGGCAGGCAGGGATAATGTATTTACTGTGGCTTGGGCAGGGACAGTCTGTACCAACCCGCCTATGCTGTCCATCTCCGTGCGGCCGGAGCGTTTTTCTTATGAAGCCATCCGCCAGACCGGGGAGTTCGTGGTGAACCTGACCACGGAGGATATGGTCCGGGCAGTGGACTACTGCGGGGTCAGGTCCGGGAGAGATCAGGACAAGTTCCGGGAGACAGGACTGGAGAAAGACCAGGCCGTTAAAGTGAAAGCGGCTTCCCTGAAGGCCAGCCCGGTAAATATAGAGTGCAGGGTCAGCCAGGAACTTGCCCTGGGATCCCATCATATGTTTCTGGCAGATGTGGTCCATGTGACCGTGGATGAGAGATATATAGATCAGAAGGGCAGCTTTCATCTGGACCAGACCTGTCCCCTGGTATATTCTCACGGAGGGTATTTTACCCAGGGAGACCAGCTGGGGACTTTCGGCTTCTCTGTGAGGAGAAAGCAAGCTTCCAAGGCCGGATCCGCGGTGGCAGGGAAAAAGGCTTCCGGGAAAAAGACCTCAGGAAAAAGGGGCTCCGGGAAAAGGGGCTCAGGACCGGGCGCGGCCGGCTGGCCGGGAAGGTCCGGTAAGGCTTCCCCGGGCAGGAAGACCGGAGACCGCCAGACAGGCTCAAAGAAGAGATCCGGCAGGCCATCCGGGCAGTGGTCCGGGAAGGAGTCCTGACTATCCGCAAAAAGCGTATTATTTATGAATTTACAAGCAGATTTTTTTCTGTTATAATTAGTCAATGTCAGCATTTTGAAAATGTGACGAAAAAGACATAATTCTAAAGAGATTTACTTCTAAAGAGATTTACTATAGAGATAACAGAGGTGCGTAATGGAACAATATATAATTAAAGGTGGTAATCCTTTGGTGGGAGAGGTAGTCATCGGCGGCGCGAAGAATGCCGCTCTTGGAATTCTCGCAGCTTCTATTATGACAGATGGCCGATGTCTGATTGATAATGTTCCAGATGTAAGAGACATCAATGTCCTTCTCCAGGCTATGGAGGGGATCGGTGCCGTGATCGACCGGAAAAGCAGTAACGAGGTTGAGATCAGCGGAAAGAATATTGATTCCAACGGAGATCTAATTGTAGATAATGAATATATAAGAAGAATCAGGGCTTCCTACTATCTGATCGGAGCCCTGCTCGGCAAGTACAGGAAGGCAAAGGTTGTTCTTCCGGGCGGCTGCGATATCGGAAGCCGTCCCATCGACCAGCATATCAAGGGCTTCCGGGCCCTGGGTGCCAAGGTCAAGATTGAACATGGCATGGTCATCGCGGAGGCCAAGGTCCTTCGCGGTGCTCATATATATCTTGATGTGGTTTCCGTGGGAACTACGATCAATATCATGATGGCTGCCTCCCTTGCCAAGGGGAATACCATCATTGAGAATGCGGCAAAGGAACCCCATATCGTTGATGTTGCTAATTTCCTCAACAGCATGGGGGCCAACATCCGTGGCGCGGGAACAGATGTGATCCGTATCAAGGGCGTAGAGAAGTTCCACGATACAGAGTATTCCATCATCCCTGACCAGATCGAGGCCGGAACTTTTATGGTTGCCGCAGCCGCCACCAAGGGTGATATTCTGATTAAGAATGTGATTCCCAAGCATTTAGAAGCAATCAGCGCCAAGCTGATTGAGATCGGTGCCGAGGTGGAGGAATCCGATGACGCGGTCCGTGTTGTAGCGACCCGCCGTCTCAAGCACACACAGATTAAGACATTGCCCTACCCTGGTTTTCCGACGGATATGCAGCCCCAGATGGCCATAACCCTCGGTCTGTCCAAGGGGACCAGCACAATAACAGAAAGTATATTTGAAAACCGCTTCCGCTATGTGGACGAACTGCGCCGCATGGGAGCCAACATCAAGATGGTCGATGGAAATGTGGCCATTATCTACGGGGTGGATAAGTACACCGGGGCTGAGATTGACGCGCCGGACCTGCGTGCCGGAGCCGCCCTGGTTATCGCCGGCCTTGCCGCGGAGGGTTATACCACCGTATCCCAGATTGGTTATATACAGAGGGGATATGAGAGGTTTGACGAGAAGCTGCGGTCTTTAGGAGGTCTGATTGAGAAAGTGGACTCCGAGAGGGAGATCAACAAGTTCAGATTTAAGACCGGAAGTATGATGTAGCATGTACTTTGAAAGGAGTTAAGATGGAAAGACGTTTGTTTACTTCAGAATCAGTGACAGAAGGACATCCTGACAAGATCTGTGATCAGATTTCTGACGCTATTCTCGATGCTCTGATGGCAAAAGATCCCATGAGCCGCGTTGCCTGTGAGACATCCGTGACAACAGGAATCGTCTTCGTTATGGGAGAAGTTACGACGAATGCATATGTGGATATCCAGCAGATCGTAAGAGACACTGTCCGGGAGATCGGATACACCAGAGGCAAGTTTGGCTTTGACTGTGATACCTGTGGTGTGATGGTTGCCTTAGATGAGCAGTCCGCTGATATAGCCATGGGTGTAGACAAGGCTCTTGAGGCCAAGGAGAACACCATGTCTGATGAGGAACTGGAGGCGATCGGCGCAGGTGACCAGGGTATGATGTTCGGCTACGCCAGCAATGAGACTGAAGAGTACATGCCCTATCCCATAGCCCTGGCCCACAAGCTGGCCCTGCAGCTTACCAAAGTAAGAAAAGATGGGACCCTTCCCTATCTCAGACCGGATGGGAAGACCCAGGTTTCAGTAGAGTACGATGAGGAAGGCAGACCGGACCGGCTGGATGCAGTTGTTCTGTCCACCCAGCATGACCCGGAGGTCAGCCAGGAGCAGATTCATAAAGATATTAAGAAGTATGTATTTGATGTTATTCTTCCCGATCATATGGTCGATGAGAATACCAAGTTCTTTATCAACCCCACCGGCCGTTTTGTAATCGGCGGCCCCCACGGTGACAGTGGTCTGACCGGCCGTAAGATCATCGTGGATACCTATGGCGGATATGCCCGTCATGGCGGTGGAGCCTTTTCCGGCAAGGACTGTACTAAGGTGGACCGGTCCGCTGCTTACGCAGCCCGCTATGTGGCTAAGAATATCGTGGCAGCAGGTCTGGCGGACAAGTGTGAGATCCAGCTTTCCTATGCCATCGGTGTTGCCCGGCCCACATCCATTATGGTGGATACCTTCGGCACCGGCAAGATCTCCGATGACAAGCTGGTGGAGATGATCCGTGAGAATTTTGATCTCCGTCCCGCCGGAATCATTAAGATGCTGGACCTGAGAAGACCTATCTACAAGCAGACAGCCGCTTATGGTCATTTCGGCCGCAATGATCTGGATCTTCCCTGGGAGCGTCTGGATAAGGTGGATGACCTGAAAAAGTATCTGTAATTCATATAATTAAAATGTGGCTATGTAAGCCCTGCCTTGAGGCAGGGCTTTTTTCTGTTGAGGGTTGAATATTTTGAAGGATAAAATAAAAAAACTGCAAAAAAGAGTAAAATAAAAATTGTTTACAGTTTTTTGCTATAGTGTTATATTATAGAAGCGCCAAAAACCGGACAGGCAGTCGGCCTGGTCTGGACAACAAGGTGCTTTGTGGATGGTATTCGTAAGAAACCATACCGTTTGTGACATGTGAATCAGGAGCTTATATCTGTCAGGAATAAGACTCAGAGCGTCACCTGCGAAGGTAGGTGATATTGATGAGAATTGGTTTTATTGGCGCGGGGAAAGTAGGATGTTCCCTGGCCAGGTTTTTTGCAGACCATGGGCTGGACCTTTCAGGGTTTTATGATACAGCCGGTGGCTGCGCAGAGGAAGCGGTGGAGTTTGCCGGTCACACTAAGGCTTATGAAGATATTTCTAAGTTGGTTTATGATAGTGACGCTCTGTTTCTGACGGTTCCTGACGGACTGATTACCAGGGTATGGGATCAGATCCGGGATCTCCCTTTAGAGGGAAAGTTTATATGTCATTGCAGCGGTGCTCTGTCTTCGCGGGAAGCATTTCCCGGTATAGAGGACAGGGGAGCCTTCGGATATTCTATCCATCCACTCTTTGCGGTAAGCGATAAGTTTCATTCTTACAAAGAGCTTTCACATGCCCATTTTACAATTGAAGGAGACCAGGCACATCTTGATATGGTTGCAGACCTTTTCCGGTCCTTTGGCAATCCGGTCAGCTTTATCGAGGCTGGAGACAAGGTTAAGTATCACTGCGCGGCAGCAATCTGCAGCAATCTGGTGGTAGGGCTGGTACAGAACGGTCTGGATCTGATGAAAGAATGCGGTTTTGATGAGGACAGTGCGGCCAGGGCCCTGGCTCCTATTCTGATCAGTAATATGCAGCACATTGTCGACAAGGGAACGACGGCCAGCCTGACCGGCCCTGTGGAAAGGGCAGATGTGACGACAGTTGAGAAGCATCTCCGCTGTCTGGGCCCTGAGCAGAGGCAGCTTTACCGGCTGCTGTCCCAGACCCTGGTTGAGATTGGAAAAAGAAAGAATCCTGGCCGGGACTACACTGGCGTGGAGAAAGTTCTGGCAGAGGATAGCTGACAGGAAGTATGAAGAGGAAGATCTGGCAGCAGATCGCTGACAGGAGAGATGAAGAAGTTCTTGCAGCAGATCGCTGACAGGAAGGATGAAAAAGAAGACCTGGCAGCAGATCGCTGACAGGAAAGATGAAGAAGTTCTGGCAGAGGATAGCTGACAGGAAAGACGAAGAGAAAAGCCTGGCAGAGGGGGCAGATAGGGGACAGGAAGTCTCAGGAACCTTCCGGCAGGCAGAGAGGATGAGCGGCTGCCCGGGCGGCGGCCAGGATATTTACATTTTTATTAGTAGATTGACCAGAGATATTTGGAGGTATTTATCATGAAGAACACAGTGGCAACATTTAAGGCGATGAAGGAAAAAGGCGAGAAGATTTCCATGCTCACATCCTATGACTATTCCACAGCCAAGCTTGTGGATGAAGCCGGGGTTAACTCGATTCTGGTCGGGGATTCCCTGGGTAATGTTATGCTGGGTTATGAGAACACGATTCCTGTTACGGTGGAAGATATGATCCATCACGGCGCAGCGGTTTGCCGCGGTGCCAAGAATGCCCTTGTTGTCGTTGATATGCCCTTCCTGTCCTATCAGGTTTCTGTGGAAGATGCTGTGAGGAATGCCGGCAGGATTATGAAGGAGACCAATTGTGCCGCAGTCAAGCTGGAGGGCGGCCAGGAGGTTTGTCCCCAGATTAAGGCCATTACAGCGGCATCTATTCCGGTTGTTGCCCATCTGGGTCTGACTCCCCAGTCCATTAATGCCTTCGGAGGCTACAAGGTACAGGGCAAGAGTCTTGAGGCGGCCAAAAAGCTGATCGCGGATGCCAAGGCTGTAGAGGAGGCCGGTGCCTTCGCCCTCACCCTGGAGTGTGTTCCTGCCAAGCTGGCAGAGATGATCAGCAAGGAGCTCACTATCCCGACCATCGGCATCGGCGCCGGCAACGGCTGTGACGGCCAGGTTCTGGTATATGCGGATATGCTGGCTATGTTCTCTGATTTCCGGCCCAAGTTCGTCCGTAATTTCGCCAACATCGGTGAGATTATGAAGCAGGCCTTCAGAGAGTATGACGCAGCGGTCAAGGATTCCTCCTTCCCGGCTCCCGAGCATACCTACAAGATTGATGATGAAGTGATTGACAAACTTTACTAAGTTCCAAGAAGGATAAAATATATTTTACAAAACAGAAAAAAGCTGATACTATGCGATAAGTAGTTTGCTGCGGGCCTGCGGGCATCCGGGTGTGGGTGCCCGCTGCCACCCCTTAAAGGATGAGACGCGGCGGGCAGATACAGGAGGACATTATGAATATCGTTAAGACTGTAGACCAGGTAAGAGCACAGGTTAAGGCATGGAGAGCTGAGGGACTCAGCGTCGGTCTGGTTCCTACCATGGGTTATCTCCATGAAGGACACGGCAGCCTGATTTCCAAGGCTGTAGAACAGAATGACCGGGTGGTGGTCAGCGTTTTTGTCAACCCGACCCAGTTCGGCCCCAATGAAGACCTGGAGGCCTATCCGAGAGATATGAACAGAGACAGTGCTCTCTGTGAGAAACTGGGAGCTTCCCTTATCTTCAATCCGGAACCTTCTGAGATGTACAGGCCGGGCTTTTGTACCCATGTGAATATGGATGTACTTACCAGCACTCTTTGCGGAGCCAGCCGTCCTGTTCATTTTGGCGGTGTCTGTACTGTCTGCTCCAAGCTTTTTAATATCGTGAAGCCGGACAGGGCCTACTTCGGACAGAAGGATGCCCAGCAGCTGGCCATCATTCGCCGGATGGTGGAGGACCTGAATATGGACCTGGAGATTGTGGCCTGCCCCATCGTCCGTGAGGAGGACGGCCTGGCTAAGAGTTCCAGGAATACCTACCTTAACGAGGATGAAAGAAAGGCGGCCCTGGTTCTCAGCAAGGCCATCTTCCTGGGCCAGGACATGGTCAAGGATGGGGCTACTTCCGCGGCAGAAGTCAAGAAGGCTATGACAGACCTGATTAACAGTGAGCCTCTGGCAAGAATTGATTACGTGGAGATTGTCGACGGCCTTACCATGCAGCCGGTGGAGGAGATCGGGGCTCCGACCCTGGCAGCGATCGCCGTTTACATTGGCAAGACCAGACTTATTGATAATTTTATTGTATAGACAGACCAGATTGATCAGACAGAATTAGGGGCAGGGATGCCCCGGCAGCCGGCAGCTGTCCTTTAACCGGGACGGAAAGGCGGAGCCGGTCCAGAATAACAGGGAGAGAATCAAGTCATGTTAATTAATATGTTAAAAGGGAAGATACACAGAGCGACAGTGGTTCAGGCAGAGCTTGACTATGTAGGCAGCATTACGGTGGACCAGGATCTTCTGGACGCGGCAGGAATCAGGGAATATGAACTGGTTCAGATTGTGGACGTCAACAACGGAAGCCGTTTTGAGACTTACACCATAGCCGGAGAGCGGGGAAGTGGTCTGATCTGCCTCAACGGGGCAGCTGCCAGATGTGTCAGTGTCAATGATAAGATCATTATCATGTGTTATGCTTCCATGACACCGGAAGAAGCAGAGAACCATAAGCCCTCTGTGGTCTTTGTGGATGACGATAACGCGGTCAGCCGGATCACTACTTATGAGAAGCACGGCAGACTGGCTGATATGGACTGAGATCAGGCAGATTCATCTGCCGGACAGACTTTGCCGCCCTTTCAAGGCGGAGGAATGGAGACGAATATGTTAAAAGGTAAGACCGTAGTACTGGGTGTAACCGGCAGTATAGCCGCTTACAAGATTGCCAGCCTGGCCAGCATGCTGGTGAAACAGCACTGTGACGTTCATGTCATTATGACCAGGAATGCCACCAATTTTATTCATCCTACTGCTTTTGAAACTCTCACCGGCAATAAATGTCTTGTGGATACCTTTGACAGGAATTTTCAGTTTCATGTAGCCCATGTTAATCTGGGACAGAAAGCTGACCTGATGATGATCGCACCGGCCTCGGCAAATGTCATCGGCAAACTGGCCAATGGCATTGCCGATGACATGCTGACGACCACAGCCCTGGCCGCCACCTGCAAGATTATGGTTTCACCGGCCATGAATGTCCGTATGTTTGAGAATGCCATCGTCCAGGATAATCTGAGGAAGCTGGAGCATTATGGCATGGAAGTTATCTCTCCTGCCACAGGCTACCTGGCCTGTGGGGATACGGGGGCAGGTAAGATGCCTGAGCCGGCCCTCCTCTATGATTATATTCTCCGGGAGATAGCCTGCAGTAAGGATCTGAAGGGGAAGAAGGTATTGATAACGGCAGGACCGACCAGGGAGGCCATAGATCCCGTCCGTTTTATCACCAATCATTCCACCGGCAAGATGGGCTATGCCATGGCCAGACGTGCCATGCTGAGGGGGGCGGACGTAACCCTGATCTCCGGCCCGGTGGCCCTTGACCCGGTACCCTTTGTGAACATGGTGCCTGTGGTGACTGCCCAGGATATGTTTGAGGCGGTCAGAGATCATTTTGAGGACTGCCATATCCTGATTAAGTCCGCGGCTGTTGCCGATTACCGGCCGGCCCAGGTCAGCGATGACAAGGTGAAAAAGAAGGATGGCGAGATGGTTATTGCCCTTGAGAGAACAACAGACATCCTGGCCTATGTCGGAGAGCACAGAAGACCGGACCAGGTGATCTGCGGCTTTTCCATGGAGACCCGGGATATGCTGGAGAACTCCAGAAAGAAGCTGAAAAAGAAGAAGCTTGACCTGATCGTGGCCAATAATCTCAAGGAAGAGGGGGCTGGATTCGCTACGTCCACAAACCGGGTTACTCTGATTTCAAAGGATGATGAGCTGGCGCTGCCTCTCATGTCCAAGGAGGAAGTGTCTGACCGGATTCTTGACTATATTCTTTACTGTGAAAGATAATGCTAACCGCGGCAGCGGTTTTTAAAGAAGGAGGCTGTTCTGGCAGCTGATGGGAAATGTTTCTCTGTTTCCCGTCAGTTTAAACCGGCAGCTTCTTTTTTTAATATATTTAGAATTACAAAGCTATTATTGGGAAGAAAATTCCAAGCATAGGTGAAGTTTTTTATCATTGATGGAAAAATTGTGCTATAATGATGGAGCAGATTAACAAGAAGTGTCATATAAAAGTCTGTTAAGCTATAAATATTGCATAATTAAAGAAATGAGGCAGACTAATGAATCAAATACTGATCATAGATGACGATACGGACATCATTGAAGTGGAAAGAGACTATCTGGAGATTAATTCTTACACAGTTCAAGTAGAATCCCTGGGCAGACAGGGACTTAAGAGAATCCTGGAGGACCAGGTTGACCTGGTCCTGCTGGCAGTGGACCTGCCGGATACAGACGGTTTTGAGATATGTAAGCAGATTCGGAAAAATAAGTTGATCCCTGTACTGTTTGTATCCGAAAGAGGTGACGAGATCGACGTGGTCCGGGGACTTGGCGTGGGGGCAGATGATTACATAAAGAAGCCCTTTAATCCTAATGAACTGGTGGCCCGGGTTAAGGCGAACCTGGCCTGCTATGACCGGCTTCTGAAAAGGGAAAAGGGCAGTGAGGACTTCATAGATTATCCTGGACTTCACATAGATAAGAATGCCAGAAGGGTCTACGTTGACGGCAAGGAGATCTTATTTACCACAAAGGAATTCGACCTGCTTTGCTTTCTTGCTTCCCATCCCAACCATGTCTATTCCAAGGATGAGTTGTTCAGTACTGTATGGGGCATGACATCCCTGGGGGATATTGCCACAGTTACGGTACATATAAAAAAGGTCAGGAGAAAGATGGGCCAGACTTCTTCCAGGTCCGGTTATATAGAGACAGTCTGGGGGTCTGGCTACCGGTTCCGTGTTCTCCAGAAAGATGGGGAGGACTAGGAGGTTTGCAGGAAGCCTTGGGCATGGATTCCGGATCCTATGGAATCCGGTCAGGACTGGTCTGCTTTATGGTCTGGTCCTGGGAAATGATAAAAAGAAATAATTGAGATTCTTAACTCGCGTGTCAATGGGACAGGGTCCTCCGGGAAATAGCAGATTATCAGGGTCTGCTGTTTTATTCGGTGGAAGTCCATGCTAGTGTAAAATTTTTGTAGGA
>DLBH01000063.1 GCA_002494165.1 Lachnospiraceae bacterium UBA7026
CTACCTTTCGACCCTTACATCATTATATTTGTATACTTCTCTAAGATAAGGCAGATTCTGCATGGCCTGGTTTAAAGTAAACTTAAAATTCCCAGGTGATATCATGCATTTACTCATTTTTTTTGCATTAGTTTGTCTGGCTCCTGCCATATAGGTCTTAATAACCTTTTTAATCTGGCCTTTTTTAGAAGCAGCCTGAACCGGGCATGCACTGACTGTAACCAGCAACAGCATAACTATAGCAAGCAT
This sequence comes from Lachnospiraceae bacterium UBA7026, assembly GCA_002494165.1. Classification (GTDB taxonomy): domain Bacteria; phylum Bacillota; class Clostridia; order Lachnospirales; family Lachnospiraceae; genus Anaerobutyricum. The sequence goes on from DLBH01000063.1 coordinate 250, forward strand.
CCATGTTTTTCTGTGTTTCATATATTCCTCCTAAATAACACTTGTTTCCTGACCCGGTATTCTTCTAAACATAGAATTGGTCTAATGGAAGAAATACTTAGGGCTAACTACATGTGGTGACTTACTGATTATACTATTATGGAATAATAGAGTCAAATCGATATCTCCATATCTACCAAAAAGCCAGCGGCTCTTAACCAGACCCCTTCAGTCAGATATGGTAATTAACCAACCTTATCTGGAGAGATCAGGTTACCGGCCGCTGGCACCTGTTTTCAGTTATGATATACATCCTCTGATTCTTGGAATTTCAACTTTTAGCTGACCTGCGGATTCTTGCCATTCAGCGAGTCTAGTTAATAGCGAGAACCGCTTTTACTACCTTGCCGTTTTTCACCTTGATGCTGCAGTTAATCAGGTCAAAGTAAATCTTCTCTTTAAACTGCTTTTTGCTGATCCTGATGAGTGGATTCTTATCCTTGTAAGTCCGGTCCAGGTAATACTTGGTCTTCTTGGTCAGCTTGAAGGACTTATTAATCTTCTTTGCCTTCGTGTCAGTATCATCCTGCTTGGCGGAATTAATCCATTTCCCCTTTAAGATGATCTTGTTGCCTTTGAATTTGACTGCCTTCTTTCCTTCTTCTCCAAGCTCCCAATACCGGCTATACCAGTTCTTCGTTACCTTTTTCGCCTCTGCCCTATTCATGGGAAGGACGGCTGCGGTAAAGGCCAATAATAAAGCCAGAACAAACAAGCATTTTCTTTTCTTCAATTTAACTCCTCCTCGTATATCATTGGCTGAATCTATGTGTACATATTATACAAGCCAAGTTATCTTAAATCAACATACCGTTTTCTTATTTATCTTTTAGAGAAATGGTTTTACAGCAAAATCTGTCCCATCAAAAAAATGCTGGCAGTCACCCTGAAAATGGGGCTGTCAGCATTGTTTGAAAAGGTTTTTCGCTTTCTTAATCCGTAAAAATATGGTAGAGCATGACAAAAATATCTTCTACCGATGTCTTTTCTGGAGTCATGGCTGTGATGGGGTCCTGGAAAATGTGTTCTGCCATCTCCAGGTTGACCTGACTCTTGTCGGGATGATAGTCTGCGATGGGCCGCAGGCCTAAAATGCAGTCCCGGAAGTCCTTGTAGGCTTCGACGGTTTTCCGGCCGATCTCCGCCGGATCTTCCTGGCCTGTAAAGTGAACGCCGAGAAGCTCTCCCGTAAAGCGGATCTTGTCGGTCCGGGCCGCCGCGATGTGACGGACCATCTCAGGAAATGCATAGGCACAGGCTGCTCCGTGGGGGATGTGGAAGCGGGCCCCGATCTCGTGGGCGATACAGTGTCCTATGTGGACGAGGGAGTCCACCAGGAGGAAGCCTCCGTAGGAGGCGCATACCATCATCTTCTCCCGGGCTTCTATATTGGTCCCGTCGGCTGCCGCCACAGGAAGCCAGCGGATCACGTCCTCCATGACTTTCTCGCAGAGCAGGTCTGTCATGGGGCTGGCCGCCAGAGAGGTGTAGGCCTCAAAGGCATGGGAAAATACATCCAGGCCGGTCTCCACGGTGATGTGGGCCGGCAGGCCCAGGGTCAGTGCCGGGTCTAAGAGGGCGATCTGGCACATGGAGTTCCTGGCATCGATAGGATGCTTGTCTCCCCGAACCAGGTCTGTGATCACGATCCAGTTGGACAGCTCACTGCCGGTGCCGGAGGTGGTCGGGATGCAGACCAGGCCGTCGGCCGGCTTCATCCGGTCCTCATGGCCCACAAAGTCCAAGATCTTCCCCTCGTTATGCCTCATGATATTTATGCCCTTGGCCGCATCCATGGTGCTGCCGCCGCCGATGGCGATGACGCAGTCACAGCCAGCCTGCCTGCACAGGGCCGCTCCTTCGTCCACCAGGTCGCTGGTGGGGTCCGGGCTGATCCTGTCATAGGACAGGTAGTCTATGCCGGCCTGCTTCAGAATCTCTTCTATCTGCCCGGCGATTCCTGCCCTGCTGATCCCCTGGTCAAATACAAGGAAAGGCTTCTCAAAACCATTTTCCCTGCACAGGTCGGGGAGTAATCTTATGGCATGTATTTCTTCTAATACTTTGGTCTTCTGGACCAATCTATACTTTAACATGGCTGCCACCTCGTCTGCTGTCTTCTCGCTTCCGGTCCCAGCTGTCTCTCGCTTCAAGTCTATGCTGTCTTTTCGGCTCTGGCCTTCAGCTGCCCTTTTCGTTTCCGGTCCCAACCGCCTCCTGGATCTCTCCTATCAGGATGGCGGGTCGGCTTCTCTAATATAACCTTCAGACTATCTTAAGATTATACCATATTCTTCCGGTTAATACCACTGGTTTGCTTTTCCTCAGAACTTTTTCCCACCGAGTTACTTTTTCATAGAATTGCTTTTCCACAAGACTGTTTTTCCACGGGATTGCCTTTCTTAAGGCATTTGCTTTCCAGGATGTTTCCGACCCTGACAAGAATTCAGGCAGGGCTTCCCAGGGAGTCCTGGACTGGAGTCTTACAGCATCCAGGTATTGAAGCACTGGGAGGCAAACTGGTCCTTGATGGTGTCTGAGTAAATGTCATATTTGACGGTGATGAGGATCTGTGGGACCTGGCCCTCCTCCACCCAGTTCATCAGGGCTGCCATGCCATAGGCATTACAGACAGTGGGTCCGGCCCAGCCCAGGGTCGTGTGGCCGGCTCCCGGCTGGATGAAGAGCCGGATATGGGCCTGCATGGCCTCTTCATTGTCAAAGAATTGCAAGGCCTGACGGTAATATTCTGCGGATATTTTCCAGGAGATGACCGGGTCACCGCTGCCATGGGTGATCAGCAGTTTGCCGCCCCTCTCCGTAAAGGCTCTAAGGTCCGGATTATAGGCGGCTATATGGGCGAAGTCTTCCTGGGCCTTCCGGTAAAGCTTTTCAAAATCCTGGTAACTGCAGGTCTTCCAGTTCCACTGGGGGTCGCCGCTGTACCAGCGCATGGCCTGCTCGGCAGGTGCCATGAGGATCAGGTCACCGGCCTCATTATACTGGAGATATCCATAGGGGTGGCTGTCATAGGGCCACTGAATAATCTCCGGGCCAAAGCCATAGCCCATTCTGGTCCCGTCGGCAGCTATAGGGCCTTCCCAGATCTTTCTCATGATCCGGTAGTCTTCTTCACTGACAGCTCCGGCAGGGGTGATAAGTCCACAGAGGGCTTCCTTTTTGGGAATCCAGGACTGGCGCAGGCTGGCCATATACTCCCCATTGTCAGAATAGCGGCCCAGCATCCAGTCATAGACGGTCTGGAACTTGGCCAGGGGGATGGGATGGTTTTCGTTATTCATCACGATGGCTGCCCAGAGGGCTGAGAAGTTGAGCCGGTTATAGTCCATGGCCGGTGAGTCGGCCCAGACACCGTCGTAGTCTTCCGGATACCGCTGCACCTCTTCCATGGCCTGTCTTCCGCCTCCTGAAGTACCATGCATATAGGACTTTTCCGCTGCCTGGCCATAGAGGCCCTGGACCAGCATTTTCCCGGCTACGGTCATCTCATGGGTCGCCCGGTGGCACCAGCTTTCCAGCTGGGCCCGGTTGAGGCTGCCATCCCGGCAGAAGCCCCAGGTGAAGCTGTCCAGCTCTCCCAGTCCTCCATCGGTGGAAGCACAGGCAAAGCCATTATTCACGGCCAGGGGCCAGGTCAGGATATTAGTTCCTATGGCCTGGCGCCAGGCGCAATCCGTGTTGGACCCGGTCCCGGCAAGACCGATAAAGCGGCCGTTCCATTTTACAGGAAGCCAGACGGTGATGGTAGTAAGGTCTACTTCCGTCAGGGGCTTCTGCAGCCGCACCCGGTAGAAGGGCAGCAGGTTGGTCAGGGTCGGTGTCCCATTTTCCTGGTAATTATGGTCAAAATATTCTACGTCAACTACTTTGAGGTCCGAAAGCTCCGGCAGGTCCCCGGCCAGGGCATCGATCAGCTGCTGGATAAAAGGCACATTTGCCCTGCTGTGGATACAGTCCACATCCTCCAGGCCCTCTGTATGAATCCAATGATAGAGGCTCTCCGCCTCAATCTGTAATCTTCCCATGTGATCTCCTTTATTATTAAAAAATACATATTTCTCCATTTACCATTATAAGCCCTTTGTCTGGACAGAATTAGAAAAATACGGGATAAAAGGAGGAAGAATACTTATATGGACAAAAATCTACCCCTCCTGTCTTGTAATATCAGACAGTGAATCCAGGTAAGTCTGGTATCTACTTGTATATAATGATTAAAATATTTTTATTTATATATATTTTCTACCCTAAAAAGAGTAAATATTTTCACTATTTGCTTAGATTTGTTGACGGTCAGCCCGGCATAAGCTAAACTATGTTTATGAATAAGAATAAAATATTACAGATGCTTCGCGTCACGTCAAAATACTATATCCAACATATGAATCAGAAAGATATCGCCAAGGAGGAAGGGATTTCTGTCCCCACGGTCAGCCGTATGATCAACCGGGCCATGGAATCCGGTTATGTTAAGATCTCCATCGATTATAGTTTTCTGTCAGAGGAGGAGCTGGCAGAGGAGATCAGCCGGGTCTACGGACTTACCAGGGTGGTCATCGTACCGGTTGTCCTTCCTGACCCCCAGGCGGTTCTTCTAGATACCTGCAAGGCTGCCGCCAGCCTGCTTCAGGACCAGCTGTCTTCCGGGGCTGTCATAGGTACGGCCTGGGGTAATACGATGAAATGTCTGGCTTCCTGTATCGATCATCTGGATGCCCGGGATGTCAAGGTGGTCCAGCTCAATGGCCGCTGCGCCGATGTGGAAGCCGCCCAGGGGGCCGATGACATGGTGAGGGCTCTGATTGCCGCCACCGGCGGCCAGGGTTATACCATTCCATCCCCTGTAGTCGTGGATGACGCCCAGACGGCAGACCTGCTGCGTAATGACTCCGGCATCAAGTCCATCCTGGATCTGGCGGCCAGGTCTGATCTGGCCATCTTCAGCACCGGCAGGATGGACCGGGATTCCATCATGTCCAAGTCAGGCTTTCTGGACCATGGCCTTTTCGAGAGCCTTCAGGCCAAGGGGGCAGTGGGGGACATCGCCTCCGGTTACTTTGACTATGAAGGTAATATCGTGGACCAGGATCTGGCAGCCAGAAGGATTAGTCTTCCCTTAGACCAGTTGCGGTCCATCCCCTTAAAGATCTGTGTGGCCGCCGGCAAGGACAAGGCTTCCGTCCTTCACGGGGCCATAAAGGGTGGCTTTGTGGACTGCCTGGTGGCTGACGAGGACCTGGGCAGGGCCCTGCTGGCTGTGAAATAACTCAAAAAAAGGCACGACCATGGCCTGTGGGCAAAGGGCCATGGTCGTGCCTTAAAGAAATTTTTAGGAGTGACTAAGGATCATTTATTTCTCGATAGCCTTGAAGGCTGCGGCCTGGGCTGTCATGCCTCTCTCGGAAGCCAGACGCTCGATGGAGGAAGCGCCGAAGAAGCCGTCGATCTCCGGAACGTTCTTGATCACATAAGCTGCGTCCTCAGGATCTGCGATCGGTCCGCCGTGGCAGATAACCTTGATATCCGGATTCACTTCTCTTCCGGCTGCGATGATCTCACGGATCTTCACGCAGCAGTCATCCAAAGTAACGGCAGTCTCAGCACCAATGCTGCCCTTGGTGGTCAGGCCCATGTGGGCAACCAGGATGTCTGCGCCTGCCTCTGCCATAGCCTTGGCCTGGTCCGGATCAAATACGTAAGGACAGGTCAACATGTCAAGCTTGTGAGCCTCACGGATCATGTCTACCTCAAGACCATAACCCATGCCTGTCTCCTCCAGGTTGGCACGGAACTTTCCATCGATCAGTCCAACTGTCGGGAAATTCTGAACGCCATTGAAGCCCTGGTCCTTCAGCTGCTTTAAGAAAATGTCCATTACGCGGAAGGGGTCTGTGCCGCATACGCCGGCCAGAACCGGAGTCTTCTTAACAATAGGAAGTACTTCCTGGCCCATCTCCTGTACGATGGCATTGGCATCGCCGTAGGATAAAAGTCCTGATAAGGAGCCGCGGCCTGCCATTCTGAAACGGCCGGAGTTATAGATGATCAGCATATCTACGTCTGCTGCCTCGGAACATTTTGCTGTGATACCGGTTCCGGCGCCAACGCCTACAAGAATCTTTCCAGCCTTAACCTGGGCATCAAAATCTGCTAAAATCTCACTTCTGCTTTTTCTTAACATGTTATTTTCCTCCTGTTTTTCTGTAATTTATGTGTTTCTATAATATATTGAAGTGGTATTATTTTGGTATTATTATTATTGTCGTTTGTCCTTAGTATTACAAATTTGAGTTTATCTTTTTGAGGTTATCCACAAAAGCCCTTGTTCTGTCGCTGCTTTTCCACAAAAGCAGCTTTCTTTTACCAGCTCTTTTGCCAGGCTGTCTTTCCACCAGACCGACCAGACCCGGTGTCTTTCTTATTCCTCAATCAGCCTAACCAGCTCTTTGGCTGCGGTCAGGGCGAATTCCGGGTCGTTGATGTTGTTGTCCATCTCGACAATCTTAACCTTGTCATTGGAAATGTTATCTTTGATGGTGGCATAGAGGGTTTCTCTTTCTTCCGGTCCATTGAAGGGCTGGCCCTCAGCGTCGATCATGGACACACCCTTTTTGGGAAGGAGGATAACGATTTCTCTCTCTGCCTTGTCCCACTTGTCTGCCAGCTCTTTGCCAATCTCAACATTTTCTTCTACGGTAGTCCGCATGAGGGTAATCTCCGGATTATGCTTGTAGAGGTTCCTGTCTTTATATTTTTCCGGAACCGAATCCATGGGACCGAAGTTACACATATCACAGGCTCCCACGGAAGCAACCAGGGGAACACCTGCCCTGACAGGAGCAGCACACCGGTCCGGGCCGGCATTGAGGATGCCGCCGCAGATCTCATCGCACCACTCTGTGGTGGTCAGGTCCAGGACTCCACTAAAGAAGCCTGCGTCCACCAGGGACTCCATGGTCCTGCCGCCGGTTCCGGTGGCATGGAATACCAGAACTTCATAACCCTTGTCTTCCAGGTAGGCCTTGGCCTGCTCCACACAAGGGGTGGTTACACCAAACATGGTGGCAGCGATCAAAGGCTTCTCATCGCCTGCGGCCTCTTCCTTGTCCTGGCCCAGGGTCAGCATACCTGCCACGGCATGAACCGCATTCTTGAAAATGATTTTCGATATTTTATTCAAGCCTGCCACGTCTACGATGGAAGGCATCATCATGATGTCACTGGTGCCTACATACCTGGCCACATCACCGGAGGCCATGGTGGAAACCATCACCTTGGGCACACCTACAGGAAGAGTCCTCATGGCCGGTGTCGCCAGGGCTGTTCCTCCTGAACCGCCCATGGAAATGATGCCGTCAAACTTACCTTCTTTGTAGAGTCTGGGCACGATGGCCTTGGTCCCTTTAGACATGACCTCTGTTCCCAGGGCCCGGTCCTTCTTTGCGGCTACTTCCTTGATGTCATATCCTGCTTCTGCTGCAACTTCCGCATTGCTTACATCCGGTATAAAAGTCGGCTCAAATACTCCTGTATGAATCATATATGCCTTAAGGCCCAGGTCTTCGATCAAGCCTTTCACATACAGGAATTCAGGTCCTTTGGAATCAAAGGTTCCTAAAACCGCGATTGTTTTCATAGTCATCTCCTTTCTGGGGAAATAGAACACTGGAGCAGGCTGTTTCCTGCTCAAAAAAATACTTTCGGAAATGTTTACAGGATATAGATCTATATACCAGCTAAAGCATCGGATGCTATCGTCGGTATCTTTATTCTATAAAGGATATTTCCGAAAGTAAATGTGTTTAAATTTCTTATATTTGTGTTTATATTATATTTGAGATGGTTATTTTTTATAATAGTTGTCTTTATGTTTTATTTATAAATTATCAGACATTTTCTATGTTAAGTTATGTTTTTCTGTCTATTTTTCTTATTCTTTTTAAACGTCTGTCTTAGGCTATGGTACCTTCTACAAACTATTTTGTCTCTTTCCTCAGTCTTTCCACTAGTTTTATCTGCTGTTTTTTCTTCAGTAATTAGCTGCTGATTCTTCTTTAGTATTTTCTGTTGGTTCTTCCTCAGTAATTACCTGCATGTTTCTCCTCAGTTTTGCCTGCTGGTTTCTCTTCAGTTTTGCCTGCTGGTTTCTCCTCAGCTTTGTCTGTAGATTACACTTCTATTATTCCAGCGGTTTCTTCTTCCGGTTTTCTGGCAGCTTTTCTCCAGCCGACAGGAGACAGGCCGGTATATTTCTTAAAAATCTTGGAAAAATGGGCATAGTCTTTATAGCCTACCCGCTCGGCGATCTCCCGGCAGCCCACGCGGGACTCCTCCAGCATCTTCTTGGCCTTGGCCAGGCGAAAGCGGACCATATATTCAGAGAAGCTGATGCCCATCTCCTTCTTAAAATTGATGCTAAGATAGGAAGGGGACACATGGGCCAGAATGGCCAGGTCACTGAGCTGGATCTCCCGGTTATAATTATCCTCTATATAATGCTTGATATAGTCGATATAATTGCCGGAATGCCAGTCCCCGTTCAAGAGGGCCGTGACCGGATCGTCCTCCTTGAAGCTGCCGCCGCTCTTGAAGGCCCTGGTGGTATTATAGAGGGCCCGCTCTATGGGGATCCGGTCAAAGCTGGACCCGCCCATAAAGCCCTGGCAGGCAGTGTGGTTATAAAGGTACTGCATTTCCACCGGGGTATTGGCCGAGCCGCCGTAGATCATGCGGATCACATGGGGCGCCTTGTCCTGGCAGTAGGCATAGATCTCCTCGGTTCTCCTCCGGGACTCCTCCAGGCTGATATAATTCCTGGCTCCCAGGTAACCTCCCTTGGTCATGCCAAAGTGGACACAGATGACATCAGCCCCGGCTTCCAGCATCTTTTTAGCCTCCTCCAGACTGGTCACAAAGGCGACCGTGAAGAGGTCCAGGTGGTGGGCCAGGTTGACGGCCTCCACCTCTAGGTCATAACTGGTTCCTTCCTCCTCCAAGCTCTCCCGGAACTGACCGTCCACCAGGGCCAGGGTGGGGAAATTCACGATGCCGGAAAAGCCGTTATCCCGGATCTCCTTAAGATATTCATAGATATGGATGGATGGGTCTGAAGCCATAAGGCCGAAGAGGATGGGCACATCCTTAATAATGGGAAATAATTCCTTCTGCCCCATCTCCATGACCGTGTCATTATTGTTACCGTAGCAAAGATAGCTGGTATAAGAGCTCCTCCCCATGATCCGGTAACGGCCGGCACTGAGGGCCAGCAGCAGGTCTGCCCCGCCCATGGCCACATAGCGGGCGGTCATACCAGACCCCACGGAGGCCCCGATGATATGACCGTTGACATTAATCTGGGCATGCAGTTTTTTTAAAATCGTCTCTCTATCCATAGCTTTCCCCTTTTATATACTGGAAATCCAGCTGAGGTCTCTTTAGTAAACTGTTTAGTCTGCCTGATGTCCTTTCTAATCTGCTCTATGACTTTCCTGGTCTCTTAATAGCCTTCCTGATCTGCTTGATGGTTTCCTGGTTTCATTAATAAGCTTTTTGGTTTTCCTGATAGTATTTCTGCTTTTTTATTAAGCCTTTTTATCTGCCTGATGGCCTTTCTGTTTATTATTAATGGACTCACTAATCTGCTATGTCTGCCATTAAATATATCTGTTTAAAATATTTACCACACTGGCCAGATAGCCCCGGCCGAAAAGGTTGAGGTGGTTAAGCAGATGATAAAGATTATAGAGGTCCCGTCGGTCCTCATAGCCAGGATCCATGGGATACTGGTCCTCATAAGCCCTGTAAAAGGATGCCGGGAAGCCTCCGAAAAGCTGGGTCATGGCCAGGTCCGCTTCCCGGTGGCCCACATAGACGGCCGGGTCGATGAGCCAGGCTTGCCCGTCAGATCCACAGATCACATTTCCTCCCCACAGGTCCCCATGGAGAAGAGATGGGCGTTCCGGCTCTATAAGTAAACGATCCAACTGATCCAGCAATGAGATCAACTTTTTCCTCTGACCGGAATTAAAATTCCTGCCTGCCATCCTGATCTGGGGCTCCAGCCTGGCCTCCCTGAAGAAGTCGATCCAGGTCCCGGCCGGCCGGTTGACCTGGGAACTGGCCCCGATATAATTATCCTCCGGGAAGCCATAGGCCTTGTCCGGGTCTCCGGAGAGGCCTTTTGTGTCGGCCAGGTGCATCCGGGCCAGATTCCTTCCCATCCCTTGCCAGTAATCCCCGGCCTTGCCATGGGCCTCTATATATTCCATGAGCAGGAAGGAAAAGCCTTCCTTACGGTCGATGCCATAGCCATAGATCCGGGGAACCGGTATGGCCCCGGTAGCTTTGATAGCCGCCAGGCCAGCCTCCTCAGCCCGGAAAAACCCAACATTTCCTATGCTGTTTTTCTTGAGGAAGAGCTTGTCTCCACCAGATAGATGGAGGCAGACCGCCTCATTGATATCCCCGCCATAAACCGGCTGCCGGCTGAGGATCTCCCGGCCCTCCCCGCAACAGGCCCTAATAGCCTCTTTCAGACTTTGAAACATTTTGCTTTCTCCTTTAAAATGCCTTGTAATATGCCCTGACAGCTACTTGTAAATATTATTTTTATTGTACCAAGTCGCTAACGCGACGGCTAGCGAAAGATACATGAAACCACCATTTCTTTAAAAAAGAAATAGCAGTTGTTGTAATTATGTAGTATTGTTTAGATACCCCTATCAAAACAGCCACATAACAACTCCAACTGCTATGCTTAGTTTATCACGAATATCTCAACTATACAATTACATATCTTATATTTATCCCAGATCTCCACCTGGCAGTGCTCTGCATGTATCTGTTCTCTTTTCATTGATCACTTTCAGGAGGTTTTCTATGGATTTCTTAAAACGTTATAAAAAAATGATCTCTCTTCGCGGGCTGACCAATCATACCGTGAAGTCTTATTGTACTTATATTTCGGCCTATCTTGATTATATCTCTGATACCCTTCATAAGTATCCTTCACAGGTGACTTACAATGATCAGAGGAAGTTCCTTGATCATCTTAAAGAGTCAAGAGGTTTATCTGACCGAACTATCAATACTGCTATCTCCCAGATTCGCTTCTTTACTTTATATGTCCTTCATAAACCCTGGGATCCCACCCAACTCCCCATGAGGAAGTTTGACATTTATCTCCCTTATGTGCCTTCCCAGGAAGAAGCCAGGACCTTTATTGAGACCATCCCTGACATCAAAGTCAAAGCCATGGTCGCCCTCATGTATTCTTCCGGTCTCCGTGTAGGCGAAGTCTGTAATCTCAGGTATGAAGATATCCAGCGCAGGAATAAGCGGATCTATATCAGGCATGGCAAGAACCGGTCCGACAGGTTTGCCATCCTCTCTGACCATGCCTTGGATATCCTTACAGAGTACTGGTTTGCATGCGGCCGGCCGACCGGCTGGCTCTTCCCCAAACAGAGAGACCCCTCGCGCCCGATCGACACTTTCTTTGTCTCCAGGCATATCCATGATCACGAAGAAGAGCTCGGCTGGCCCAAAAGGATCACCTGCCATACTTTCCGCCACGCTTTCGGGACCCATCTCTACGAAAACGGGGTCGATCTTATGACCATCAAGACGCTCATGGGCCATAAGTCTATCAGCTCCACCGTTATCTATGTCCATCTGGCTGTCGGTTCAAAGAATTCCCAGGTCAGCCCTTTTGACCAGATCGGAGACTTGTATGCATGAACACTCCGTAAAAGAAATATGGGATCTCTCCTATGACAGTTTCTCTTCCTCCGGCGCCTTCCAGTCAGATGTCCAGAAAAAGGCCTCTGCTGCCATCCTCGCATGCAAGACCGGCTCCCTTGGCTATAACATAAGCCTGTGTTCTGACTGCGGCTATACACAGATCCATAGCAATTCCTGCCGCAACCGCAGCTGCCCGAACTGCCAGGCTGTAAATAAAGAGATATGGGTCGATAAACGCAGGGCTGAAGTCATCGATGCCCCATACTTCCATGTGGTGTTTACTCTCCCTCATGAGCTTAATCCCCTGATCTACTGTAACCAGAAACTCCTCTATGGCCTGCTGCATCAATGCAGTGCCCAGACTCTCCTGGAGCTTTCTGCTGATAAAAAGCATCTTGGGGCAACCCCGGGGATCATCCAGGTGCTCCATACCTGGGATCAGGAGTTAAACTACCATGTTCATATGCACTGCATCGTTTCGGGCGGTGGCCTGACCATTGACCGTAAGATCAGAAAATCTGCCTCTTCTTTCTTTATCCCGGTCTATGTTTTAAGGGATAAGTTTAAAGGTAAATACCTTGCCTACCTTGACGGTCTTTTCAAAAGAGGGGATCTTAACTTCTCCGGTTCCTGTGAAAAGCTCAGGAACACATTTGAATGGAGAGAGTTTAAAAACAACCTCTATAATAAAGATTGGTGTCCTTATATCAAAGAGACCTTTAACCGCTTCGGGAACGCCATTGAATACCTGGGGCGCTATACCAACAAAATCGCAATAGCAAACGGCAGGATCCTTGAGATAACCGACACCAAAACCACCTTCTCAGCCAGGGCGAAAAAGCCCGGTGGACCAAGAAGGAAGGTAACCCTGGAAAATACGGAATTCATACGGAGGTTCCTGATGCACGTGCTCCCTTCCGGGTTTCAGAAGATCCGTTATTACGGTTTCCTCAACAATCGTTGGAAATCAAGAAATCTTAAGTTGATCTTTAAGCTCCAGAACGGACAACGCTTCAGACGCAGGTATGAAAACATGGATATGGCAGATATCCTTAAGGCTGTATGGGGGAGGGATATACACATCTGTCCCTGCTGTGGAAGCTGTGCGCTGGTAAATGTTGGAAGGATCTATGCACGAAAATGATCCTATCCTGAATCACAGTGGCACTGTAAGATCTTTCCATATGGGAAGGTCTGGTTCAGTGCGCCCAAAAACAGTTCCCAAAAGCCTGACACACGAAAATTCCCGTTGGTTAAACTCATCTTATTATGAATCTGGCTAAATCCGGAGGATACAATCCCCATATAGACATAGTGGCAACCCGTCCGCGGCTTGGTACAATTAGAAAGAATCACATTTTGAGCAGCTTCAGTTCAGAGAAATGGGGCTGTTCTTCTTTCTGCCCAAAATCTGATACTTTCATTTAGAATT
>DLBH01000059.1 GCA_002494165.1 Lachnospiraceae bacterium UBA7026
GGTATCACCCAGCATATCGGTGCTTCCGTAGTTAAGATCAACGGGGAGCGTATCACCTTCCTGGATACCCCGGGACATGAGGCCTTCACCTCCATGAGACTGAGAGGTGCCCAGGCTACAGATATCGCTGTCCTTGTGGTGGCGGCAGATGACGGCGTTATGCCCCAGACCATCGAGGCCATCAACCATGCCAAGGCTGCTGAGGTTGAGGTTATCGTCGCTGTCAATAAGATCGACAAAGAGGGAGCCAACGTGGACCGTGTCAAGCAGGAGCTGACAGAGTATGGCCTGATCGCCGAGGATTGGGGCGGAAGCACAGTATTTGTACCCGTATCCGCCAAGACCGGCGAAGGAATTGATGACCTTCTTGAGATGATCACCCTGACCGCTGAGGTCCTTGAGCTCAAGGCCAACCCCAACCGTATGGCAAGGGGTCTTGTCATTGAGGCCAAACTGGACAAGGGCCGTGGTCCTGTAGCCACTATCCTGATCCAGAAGGGTACCCTTCATGTGGGAGACAGCATCAATGTAGGTCATGCCTACGGCCATATCCGTGCCATGATCGATGACAAGGGCCGTCGGGTTAAATCAGCCGGTCCGTCCACACCCGTTGAGATTCTCGGTCTCAATGACGTTCCCTTCTCCGGTGAGGTCATGATGGCTCATGAGAATGAGAAGGACGCCAGGTCCACGGCAGAAGCCTTTGTGGCCTACGGCAGGGAGAAAATGCTGGAAGACACTAAGACCAAGCTGTCTCTTGATGACCTCTTTAACCAGATCCAGGCAGGAAATGTCAAGGAGCTTAACCTGGTTGTCAAAGCAGACGTCCAGGGCTCTGTGGAGGCAGTCCGCCAGAGCCTGACCAAGCTGTCCAATGAGGAGGTTAAGATCAATGTGATCCACGGTGGTGTAGGCGCCATCAACGAGTCGGACGTAACCCTTGCCTCCGCCTCCAATGCCATCATCATCGGCTTTAATGTCCGTCCGGATACCCAGGCCAAGTCCGCTGTAGAGCGGGAGAAGGTTGACATGAGACTCTACCGTGTCATCTACAATGCCATCGAGGATATCGAGGCGGCCATGAAGGGTATGCTTGACCCGGTATTCCGGGAGAAGGTGATCGGCCACCTGGAAGTGCGCCAGACCTACAAGGCATCCGGTATCGGAACCATCGCCGGCTGTTATGTGTCCGATGGTATCGTATCCAGAGACGCCGGTGCCCGGATCGTCCGTGACGGTATCGTTATTTACGAGGGCAAGCTGGCTTCCCTGAAGAGATTCAAGGATGACGTGAAGGAAGTCAAGTCCGGCTTTGAGTGTGGTATTGTCTTTGAGAAATATAATGATCTCAAAGAGGGAGACCAGATCGAGGCCTTTGTTATGGAAGAGGTTCCCAGATAGGAATTCAAAGGCAGTGGCGGAAGAACTTCTTACAGATATGTCAGCAGAGCTGACCCAGATCCGCGGCAGGGATCCCCTGGGGATTCCCGCCAATGACGGAGGTGAGATTATATGAGAAAGAACAGTGTTAAAAATACAAGAATTAATTCGGAGGTTCTCAAGGAGCTGAGCAGAATCATCTCCCGGGAGATCAAGGATCCCCGGATCAGTCCCATGACCACTGTTGTCTCTGTGGAGGTGGCTCCGGATCTTAAGACCTGCAAGGCCTACATCAGTGTCCTCGGTGACGAGGAGGCCCAGAAGGATACCCTGGCCGGTCTCAAGAGCGCCCACGGTTATATCAAGCGGGAGCTGGCCCACAGTGTGAATCTGAGAAATACGCCGGATATCCGCTTTATCTTAGACCAGTCCATAGAGTATGGCGTCAACATGTCCAGGAAGATTGATGAGATTACCGCAGATCTCCACAAGGGAGAGGAAGGAGCCTGACTATGATTTCTGAATATAGGATAGACCATATGAAATCAGAGGCCTTTTTCCAAAAAAGCCAGGAGATTATTGGGAGAATATCCCAGGCCGGATCCATCGGGATCTCCGGCCACAGGAACCCGGACGGGGACTGTATCGGGGCCTGCCTGGCCATGAAAGCTTATATTCAGGACCATTTTCCTCAGGCAAAAGTGTCCGTTTTTCTGGATGACATCAGTAATAAATTCAAATTTCTGCCCGGGGCTGAGGAGGTCCGCTTTGCCAAAGCGGAGGATGAGACCTTCGATCTCTTCCTTGCCCTGGACTGCTCTGACCCAGACCGGCTCAACCACCACAAGGACTATTTTATGGAGGCCGCTTACCGGATCACCATAGACCACCATATCACCAACGAGGGCTTCGGAGACCTTTGCCTTGTTGTCCCGGGGGCTTCTTCAACCTGTGAGATCCTCTTTTATATGATGGGGGAGGAAGAGATATCTCTCCCCTGCGCCCAGGCCCTCTACACAGGAATCGTCCACGACACAGGAGTTTTCGCTCACACCAATACGGGCAGGATGACCATGGAAGCGGCCGGCGCCCTCTTAGAAAAGGGTGTGAACTCCGAGGAGATTATTGACCGGTCCTTCTACCGGAGAACCTATGTCCAGACCCAGATCCTGGGCCGGGCCCTCATTGAGAGCATCATGATTCTCGACGGCAGGATGATCTTTTCCAAGGTGACCAGGAAGGATATGAGGTTTTACGATGTGGACAGCAGTGATTTAGACAGCATCATAGACCAGCTGAGACTGACGGGTAATGTGGATTGTGCCCTCTTTCTCTATGAGCTGGAGGATGGCAGTTTCAAGGCCAGCCTCAGGTCTTCTGACCGGGTGGACGTGAGCCGTATTGCCCGGTCCTTCGGCGGAGGCGGCCATGTCAAGGCCGCAGGCTGTACCATGGTGGGCAGGGTCAGGGATATCGTCATGAACATAGCCCAGGAGGTAGAGAACCAGCTGGATAATCCAGTGAGCGAAGATGATGATTAACGGAATCTTAAACATATATAAAGAAAAAGACTACACTTCCCATGATGTGGTCGCCCGGATGCGGGGGATCCTCAGACAGAAGAAGGTCGGTCATACCGGGACCCTGGATCCGGCAGCCGAGGGAGTTCTCCCGGTCTGCCTGGGCAAGGCAACCAGGCTCTGTAGTATGCTGGAGGACTGGGACAAGGAGTACCGGGCGGTGTTACTGCTGGGAGTGGAGACTGACACGGAGGATATGACCGGTCAGGTCATGGCCCAGGCCCCGGTGGAATGCGGCGAAGACCAGGTCCGGGAGATCATAGAATCCTTTACAGGAGCCTACCTGCAGGTGCCGCCCATGTATTCAGCCAAGAAGATCGGCGGCCGTAAGCTCTATGAGCTGGCCCGCCAGGGGGTGACCGTGGAACGAAAGCCCTGTCCTGTTGAGATCCGGTCCATAAAGATAGAGGAGATCGCCCTGCCCCGGGTGACCTTCACTGTGACTTGCTCCAAGGGTACCTACATCAGGAGCCTCTGCCGGGACATCGGCAGGAAGGCAGGCTGCGGGGGTGCCATGGAGTCCCTGCTGCGGACAAGAGTGGGAAGCAACAGTCTCGACACTGCCATCACTTTAGACCGGCTGCAGGACCTGGCAGGGGAGGGGCGGCTTTCAGAAGTTCTGATCCCCATGGACAGGATGTTTTCCGACCTGCCGGCCTTCAGTGTGAAAGAGGCCGGGGAAAAGCTTCTCTACAATGGCAATCCTCTGGAATTTTCCCTTCTTACAGGGATCGGTCCGGAGGCTGACCCGGAGAAAAACCTGGTCATTGCCGGCGGGGAAACTGTCAGGATCTATGACAGAAATCATCGATTTATCGGAGTATATACTTCCGATGGTAACAAAAGAATCAAACCTGTAAAGGTATTCCTTTGACAGGGTTGGAGACCGACATGAAATATATCACAAATTCTGAATTCCATTTTCAAAATACAGCGGTGGCCCTGGGTAAGTTCGAGGGCATACACAAAGGCCATCAGCTGCTGATTCACAGGGTCCTTGACGAGGAAATGCACGGCCTGGCCAGTATGGTTTTTACTTTTGACCGTCCCCCCAGGATCACCCTTAAGGGAGATGAAGGCTATCGGCAGATCTACACCAAGGAAGAGAGACACAGGATCCTTGAGCAGATGGACGTGGATATCCTGGTGGAGCATCCCTTCACCAAGGAATTTGCTGCCCTGACACCCAAGCGTTTTATCCGGGATGTCCTGGTAGCTAAGGCGGGAGCCAGGGTAATTGTTGTCGGTAAGGATTTCCGGTTTGGGAAAAAAAGGTCCGGCAGCGTCAAGGACCTTTACAAGTACCAGGAGGAATACGGCTATCAACTGGTGGTCATTGACAAGCTGCAGATGGACGGTAAGGATGTCAGCAGCACCAGAATCCGGGCCTGCCTGGAAAAGGGAGACATGGAAAGCGCCGAGCGGCTGCTGGGGAGAACATTCAGCATCAGTGGACCGGTGATCCGCGGAGAGCAGCTTGGGCGGACAATCCAGATCCCCACCATCAATCTCATTCCCGGCAAGGAGAAGCTGCTGCCTCCCCTGGGGGTCTATATCAGCAGGGTCCGGGAGGGGGACAGTGTCTATTTCGGCATGACTAATGTGGGAAGGAAACCAACCGTAAAAGACAGTTCTGAGGTTAATGTGGAGACCTATATCTTTGATTATGACGGAAACCTCTATGGCAGGGATGTCAAGGTTGAACTTATGCACCACACCAGACCGGAGCGTAAGTTTGCCGATCTTGACGAGCTGAAAAGCCAGCTGGATCTGGATCTGCAGGATGGCAGGGACTACCTGGCAAGATACAGCCCGTCCCTGTGATATTTACCAATATATATCAGAGTGTGTATATGAGACGTTTTGTTATGGCGGACGGGTATATTTACCAGGTCCGGCTGGGGCAGGGCGTCTTTTGTTTTTCAGCCGGGTTTTTGCTTTTACCAGGCTTGGCCGGTCAATCAGTGCGGCCGGTTCTACAGGAAAGGATACCAGGCCGGCGGAGAAGACCGGCCGGCTGGCAAGCTCCCTGTGGATTCTGCTTTCATTCTGTAGTATAATATAAAATAATCATTATGACCGGGAGGGGTGAATGGATTGAATACGATTATAACCATAGGAAGACAGTACGGTAGTGGAGGAAGAGAGATCGGCAAGAAGCTGGCTGACCATTATGGCATTCCTTTTTATGATAAGGAGCTTCTTAAGATCGCCGCCAAGGAGAGCGGACTTTGCGAAGACCTTTTCGAGAACTATGATGAGAAGCCAACAACCAGCTTTCTCTATTCCCTCGTTATGGATCCCTATGCCTTGGGATATAATGCGGCCTCCTTTGATATGCCGCTGAACCAGAAGGTATTTCTGGCCTCCTTTGACGCCATAAAGAAGGTAGCGGACGCTGGAGCCTGCGTCATCGTCGGCCGCTGTGCCGATTATGCCCTCAAGGAATATGATAATATTCTGAATCTGTTTATCCACGCTCCCATGGAATTTAAGAAAAAGAGGATCCATGACATCTATGAGGTGCCCATGGACCGGGTTAAGGACGCGGCAGCTAAAACAGATAAGCAAAGGGCCAGTTATTATAACTACTACAGCTCCAAGAAGTGGGGAGACTTCAGGAGTTATCATTACAGTTTGGACAGCAGCGTCCTGGGTATTGACGGGACCGTGAGCCTTATAGAGCAGATTATCGCCCTTAAGGAAAGCCTGTAGCATCTGCAGCCAGTCTGATCAATTGGAGGAGGATCCATGACTAATTTTGAGATTAGAAAGTTTAAAAAAGTGCTGGTAGCCAACAGAGGCGAGATCGCCATCCGTATTTTCAGGGCCCTGTCAGAGCTGAATATTGGTTCTGTGGCCATCTATTCCAAGGAGGACCGTTACGCCCTGTTCCGCAATAAAGCCGATGAGGCCTACCCCTTAGATCCCAACAAGGGACCTGTGGATGCCTATCTGGATATCCCCAAGATCATCCAGATCGCCAAGGAGAAGAAGGTGGACGCCATCCATCCGGGTTACGGTTTCCTTTCTGAGAATCCGGAGTTCGCCGAGGCCTGCGAGAGCAATGGTATCGTCTTCATCGGACCCACAGTGGAATCCATGAATATTATGGGGGATAAGATCTCCGCCAAAAAAGCGGCAAAAGAAAGCCGGGTACCCATCATCCCCGGCAATGATTTCGCCATCCATGACGCTGACACGGCCATGAGAATCGCCGACGAGATCGGTTATCCGGTTATGCTCAAGGCCAGCAACGGCGGCGGAGGCCGGGGTATGAGGATCGTCTATGGTCCCGAATCCATGCCCGACGCCTTCCGCCAGTCTGACAATGAATCGATCCGGGCCTACGGAGAGTCCAAGCTCTTTATCGAGAAGTATCTTTACCATCCCAAGCATATTGAAGTGCAGATTCTGGGAGACAATTATGGCAATATCGTCCACCTCTATGACAGGGACTGCTCCCTGCAGCGGCGTAACCAGAAGGTGATCGAGTTCGCCCCAGCCTGGTCTATCTCCGAGGATACCAGGAAGAAGATTATGGACTCGGCCAAAAGGCTGGCCAGAAGAGTAGGCTACACCAACGCGGGAACCATGGAGTTCCTGGTGGACGAAAACGAGAATCCCTATTTCATTGAAATGAATCCCAGAATCCAGGTGGAGCATACGGTGACAGAGGAGATCACAGGCATCGATATTGTGGTATGCCAGATCCTGGTGGCTGAGGGCTACCCACTCAACAGCCCTGACATCCACATTTATTCCCAGAACGAAGTCAAGTGTAATGGCTATTCCATCCAGGTCAGGGTGTCCACGGAAGACCCCATGAATCATTTCATTCCTGACAGCGGCAAGATTGAATTCTACCGGTCCGGCAACGGAAGCGGCGTCCGCCTGGACGGGGGCAACGCCTACAGCGGCGCTATCATCACCCCTTATTATGACAGCCTGCTGGTCAAGGCTACCTCCCACGACCGGTCCTTTGAAGGAGCCATCCGCAAGTCGGTTCGCCTGCTCCGGGAGATCCGGATCCTGGGAGTCAAGACCAATATTACCTTCCTGATCAATGTACTCAACCACGAGGTCTTCCATAAGGGAAAATGTTACACCACCTTTATAGAAGAGACACCAGAGCTCTTTGAGTTTCATTATAAGCTGGACCGGACCACAAAAATCCTGGAGTTCCTGGGCAACAAGATGGTAAATGTCAATCCGGGTCCCAAGCCCTTCCTGGAGGACCGTATCGTACCTAAGATCGATACCTCCCAGGTGATCTATGGTACCCGGGATGAGTATCTCAGAATGGGAGCCAAAGAATTTACCCAGAAGATCTACCGGGATAAGAAGCTTTATGTGACCGATACTACCATGAGAGACGGTCAGCAGTCCCTGCTGGCGACCCGGATGAGGACCAAGGAGGTGGCAGGAGCCGCCAGGGCCACCAACCTCTATCTTAAAGATTCCTACTCCATCGAATGCTGGGGCGGAGCCACCTACGATACCATGTACCGTTTCCTCAAGGAATCTCCCTGGAAGCGGCTGGATCTCCTTAGAGAACGTATGCCCAATGTCATGATCCAGATGCTGCTGCGGGGTGCCAATGTGGTGGGCTACACTAATTACCCGGACAATGTCATCCGCAAGTTCATCAAGGTGTCCTCGGACCATGGCGTGGATATTTTCCGGATCTATGACAGTATGAACTGGCTGGAAAATATTAAGCTGCCGGTGGAGGAGGTCCTCAAGGCCGGCAAGATCGTGGAAGGAACCATCTGTTATACCGGTGATATCCTGGATCCAAACCAGAAGAAGTTCACTCTTGATTACTATTGCAGAAAGGCCAGAGAGCTGGAGGAGATGGGCGTTCATGTCATCGCGGTCAAGGATATGGCGGCCCTGCTTAAGCCTTACTCGGCCAGGGAATTGATTACCGCCCTCAAGAAGGAAGTCAAGATTCCCATCCATCTTCACACCCACGACACCACCGGCAATGGCATAGCCACCTACCTGATGGCAGCCGAGGCAGGCGTGGACATTGTGGACTGTGCCATCGGTTCCATGAGCTCCCTGACCAGCCAGCCCTCCCTCAATACTCTGGTGGAGGTTTTAAGGGGCACTCCCAGGGATACCAAGATCGATCCGGAAGGACTGCTGGTTCTCGACGACTATTACCGTCATGAGAGAAAGGCCTTCCAGGTTTATGAGAGCGATGTAAGATCTCCCGACCCGGAGATTTATAAATATGAGATACCCGGCGGCCAGTATTCTAATTTCGCTGCCCAGGTGGAAGCCCTGGGAGGCGGCCGCAATTTCGGTGAAGTGAAGCATCACTACAAGGAAGCCGACAACCTGCTGGGCAATATCATTAAAGTAACTCCCACCTCCAAGGTGGTGGGTGACCTGGCCATCTTCATGTGGAGAAACCGGCTGACAGAGGAAAATATTTTTGAGAAGGCCAAAGACCTGACCTTCCCGGATTCTGTCATCCAGTACTTCCGCGGCGAGCTGGGCCAGCCCGAGGGAGGCTTCCCAGAGAAAATGCAGAAGTTGGTATTGAAGGATCTGGAACCCATCACAGTCCGGCCCGGCAGCCTGCTGCCTGACCTGGATTTCGACGCCATCGCTGATTTCCTCCGGACCAACTTCTACATGGAGAGCATGGAGGATGAGTCTGTCATGGAGCAGAAGACCTTAAGCTATGCCCTCTATCCCAGGGTTTATGAGGATTACTGTGAGCATTTCGATGCCTACAATGACGTATCCAAGCTGGAGAGTCACGTTTATTTCTACGGTCTGAGGCCCGGTGAGGAGACCGTCATCCAGATTGATGACGGTATTGATACTTCCATCAAGTTCATCACCGAGACCGAGATGGATGACGAAGGCTATCACACCATGCAGTTTGAGGTGAACGGCTTCCTTCGTGAGATCAAAATTCTTGATAAGAATTTCGACATCAAGGAAGACAACCGCCTGAAGGTAGACCGGAGGAATCCGGGTCATCTGGGTGCCAGTCTGGCCGGAACCATCTGTGATATCCATATCAAGGTGGGTGACCATGTGAAGAAAAACCAGCCTCTTATGGTTATTGAGACCATGAAGCTGGAAACCACGGTTGTAGCCCGGCTCAGCGGTACGGTTAAGCAGATTTATGTCAAGGAAGGGGATACGGTTACGGAGGATACTCTGCTTGTGACCTTTGCCCCTGACCCTGAGGAGAAGGCAGAGATCGTTCATCCGGAGCTGCCGGAGATGGATCTGGATACCCTCGGCGATGACGAGCTGAAGGTGATCAACATCGACTACGGCCACAAGGCCTGACTGTCCCCTTGACATGTCTACAAGGCTTGACTGTCCCCTTGACATGGCTACAAGGCCTGACTGTCCCCTCGACATGGCCACAAGGCCTGACTTTAAGGTAAATGGAGTTTGAGGCAGTTAGATTTTGAATCAGCCTTCAAGGCAAGTAGACTTTGATTCAGCCTCTAAGACAAGTAGATTTTGAGCCAGCTTCCAAGACAGCCGGGTTTTAAGGCAAGCAGATTTATGCAAGAGCCAGCTGAGCTTACATATGAATTAAATACTATAGGTTGAAATCAAGAAATGGAAGGTCGCGCCGCTTTTGCGGCGCGAATTCCTGTATAAAGCCGGCCTCCCTTTTCCAGGGTCAGGCAGGACCGCCGGAAGGTCCTTTCCGGGATAGA
The DNA here is from genome assembly GCA_002494165.1 of Lachnospiraceae bacterium UBA7026. GTDB lineage: Bacteria > Bacillota > Clostridia > Lachnospirales > Lachnospiraceae > Anaerobutyricum. The sequence continues at coordinate 9,665 of DLBH01000059.1, forward strand.
AATCGAGAGGACCAGAAGATTACAGAGAGGAATGCGACAAAAATGAAAAGAGATAATTGTTGGACAGGTTACGGTGACCAGGATCTGGAAGCATTGGAAAAGCTGGCTTCCGGCTATCGGACTTTTATCAGTGAAAATAAGACGGAGAGGGAATGTGCCGCTTTTTTCAAGGCCCAGGCTGAGCTCTCCGGTTACAGGAATATAGAAGAGCTTATTGACGGTAAGGGAGAGCCTTTGAAGGCCGGTGATAAGGTCTATGCCCTCTATATGGGCAAGACCATAGCGCTTTTCCAGATTGGAAAGAGACCGGTGACAGAGGGCATGAATATTCTCTGTGCCCATATCGACTCCCCCCGGCTCGACCTGAAGCAGAATCCCCTTTATGAAAATACGGAACTGGCCTATCTGGATACCCATTACTACGGTGGTGTGAAAAAATACCACTGGGTTGCCCTTCCCCTGGCCCTCCACGGTGTGGTGGCCATGAAGGATGGGTCTGTGGTTCCCATCAATATCGGTGAGGACCCGGCGGACCCGGTACTTTATATCACAGACCTGCTCATCCACCTGTCCGCCAGGCAGCTGCAGAAAAAGGCAGCCGAGGTCATCGAGGGTGAGAAGCTTGATGTGCTGGTGGGCAGCCGGCCTCTGAAAGAAACAGACTTAGAGGAAAAAGAAAAAGACCTGGTAAAGGCCAATATTCTCCTCCTGCTCCAGGAAAAATACGGTTTGGAGGAAGAGGATTTCCTGTCGGCTGAGCTGGAGGTGGTTCCTGCCGGTCCTGCCAGAGACTGCGGTCTGGACCGGAGCATGATCGCCGGCTATGGCCATGATGACCGGGTATGTGCTTACCCCTCTTTCCTGGCCATGGTAGGAACCGATGATGTGGACCGGACCTCCTGCTGCCTGCTGGTAGATAAGGAGGAGATCGGCAGTGTGGGTGCCACAGGCATGCAGTCCATGTTCTTTGAAAATACGGTGGCAGAACTTTTAGCCCTCTGCGGTATAGAGGGTAACCTGGCCGTCCGCCGGACCCTGGCCCGGTCCAGGATGCTGTCCTCCGATGTCAGCGCCGCCTATGACCCGGCCTACAGTGAGGCCTTTGAAAAGAAAAACACCGCTTACTTTGGCAAGGGCCTGGTTCTCAATAAGTATACCGGTGCCAGGGGCAAATCAGGCTCCAATGATGCCAACGCAGAATACCTGGCCTTCCTGCGCCGGATATTTGACGAAAATAAGGTGGCCTTCCAGACGGCTGAGCTGGGTAAGGTTGACTATGGCGGAGGAGGAACCATCGCCTATATTGCCGCCCTCTATGGCATGGAGGTGGTGGACAGCGGCGTGGCTGTTCTCAGCATGCATGCTCCCTGGGAGGTCATCAGTAAGGCAGACCTTTATGAGGCTATGAAGGGTTATGTAGCCTTCCTGGGCAGCTGATTCCCCGGATCCTTATGACCGGGACCGGCCGGCAAACCGGGAGCCCCCGGCTTCTGGATTTTTCTGCCAGGTCCCCTGCTTTTGATGATGACTGGCCGGAAATCATCCGGGGTCAGTCAGCTATTCACTGAAGACGAAGAAGATAGAATAGATTCCAGCCCTGCCTGGCAGGCGGGATCTGGAATCTGGAAAATACAAAATGACGGAGGGAAATTATGGCAGATAAGATTATGCTGCTTGATGGCCACAGTATATTGACCAGGGCCTTTTTCGGTCTGCCTCAGCTGACCAATGCAGAGGGGGTGCCCACCAATGCGGTGCTGGGCTTTCTGAATATGATGGTCCGGTATATTGAAGAAGAGAAACCAAGCCACCTGCTTGTGGCTTTTGACCGGAAGGAGCCTACTTTCCGCCATGAGATGTACGAGGAATACAAGGGGACCAGGAAGCCCATGCCGGCTGAGCTCCATGAGCAGGTGCCCCTGGTCAAGGAGATTCTTACCTCCATGGAGATTCCTGTGGTAACCCAGGCCGGCCTGGAGGCGGATGACATTCTGGGAACCATCTCTGTGGATGCGGAGAAGGAGGATCTGGATGTGACGGTGGTTTCCGGAGACAGGGACCTGCTGCAGCTGGCCACAGACAAGGTTAAGATCAAGATTCCCAAGACCAAGGGCCGGACCACCATAACCGAGGAGTACTATGCCAGAGATGTGGAGGACCTCTACGGGGTAACCCCTAAAGAATTCATCGATATGAAAGGGCTTATGGGCGACCAGTCTGACAATATTCCCGGCGTCCCCGGTATCGGGGAGAAGACGGCAGCTAAGATCATCAAGGAATTCCATACCATAGAAAATGCCTACCAGCATCTGGACCAGGTCAAGCCGGCCCGGGCCAGGAATAATCTGGAGGAATACTATGATCAGGCCCTCATGAGTAAGGACCTGGCCACTATCAGGACCAACTGTGACCTGGAATATAATTTTAAGGATGCAAGGCTGGGCCGGCTTTTTAACCAGGAAGCTTACCAGCTCTTTAAGAAATTGGAATTAAAAAGCCTCTACAAATATTTTGAAGACCAGGATTCAGGGCAGGAAGACCAGCTTTCTGACCTGGAGATCTGCCGGGACCCGGGACGGGCAGAAGACATTTTCCAGGATCTGGAGAAGGCCGGCCGGGCAGGACTTGGCCTGATTGGCGGTGGTCCCCGCTGGAAGAGACCGGATGAGGCCGGAGCTGATCCCACATTAAGGGGTATCAGTCTGGTTTATGAGACCGGCAAGGTCATTCTGCTTTGCCAGGAGCCGCTGACGGCCGACTGGATCATGGACAGGCTGCTGCAGGCCCTGGACAAGGGTTTAGTCCTTGATGTCCTTGACTACAAACAGCTGCTCCACCAGTGTGAGAATGCCAGACTATTTGAGAGCCAGATCCAGGATGTGGGTCTTATGGCCTACCTGATCAATCCCCTTCAGTCTTCCTATGACTATGAGGACCTGGCCAACATTTACCTGGGAAAGACCCTGCCCTCCAGGAAGGAGGTCTGCGGGAAAAAAGACCTGGGCCAGGCATTTTCTCCTGAGGATGATAAGACAGTGGCTCTGGCCCTGGCCCTGGCCGAGGTGCCCTGGCAGACCCGGGATCTCCTCCTTGATAAGTTGGAGGAGATGGGGATGAAAGATCTTTATGAAGAAATCGAGCGCCCCACGGTGCCTACGCTTTTTGATATGGAAAAATACGGTATTACGGTGGAAAAGGAGGCTCTCAAGGCCTATGGCGACCAGCTGGTAGGCAGGATCGAGGAACTGGAAAAAGCCATCCATCAGGAGGCCGGCAAGGAGTTTAATATCAATTCCCCCAAACAGCTGGGAGTAATTCTTTTTGAAGATATGAAGATGCCCTTTGCCAAGAAGACCAAGACCGGCTATTCCACCAGTGCCGACCTGCTGCAGAAGCTGGCTCCGGACTATCCCATTGTGGCTGATGTCCTGGAGTACCGCCAGCTGACCAAGCTCAAATCAACCTATGCTGACGGTCTGGCCGGCTTTATCCAGGAGGATGGCAAGATCCATGGGGTATTTCACCAGAAGGTGACGGCCACAGGCAGACTTTCAAGTTCTGATCCCAACCTGCAGAACATCCCTATCCGCCTGCCTTTAGGCCGGGAGATCCGCAAGGTCTTTGTGCCGGAAGAAGGCTCAGTTTTTGTCAGCGCTGACTACTCCCAGATCGAGCTGAGAGTCCTGGCCCACATGGCCCAGGACCAGAACCTGATCGACGCCTACAAACATGGGGAGGACATTCACCGCATGACCGCTTCCCAGGTCTTTGGAGTACCCTTTGAGGAGGTAAGTCCCATGCTGCGAAGAAGCGCCAAGGCAGTGAATTTCGGTATCGTCTATGGCATCTCCGCCTTTGGCTTATCCGAGGATCTTAAGATATCCAGGAAAGAGGCCAGCGAATATATCGATAAATACTTTGCTACCTATCCTGGGATTAAGACTTATCTGGACGATAATGTGGCCTACGCCAAAGAGCATGGTTATGTAAAGACCCTTTATGGAAGGATCCGGCCCATTCCGGAACTGAGTTCCAGCAATTTTGCCCAGAGGAATTTCGGAGAGCGGGCGGCCATGAATTCATCCATTCAGGGAACGGCGGCGGATATCATTAAGATTGCCATGATCAAGGTCAGCAGGAGGCTTCGTGAAGAGAAGCTTCAGTCCAGGCTGATTCTTCAGATTCATGATGAACTGCTGATTGAGACCAGGCGGGAAGAGCAAGCCCAGGTAGCCCGGATCCTCACAGAGGAAATGATGGGGGCTGCCAGCCTGAGTGTTCCCCTGTCCGTTGACGTGGAAGAAGGCGAGACCTGGTATGATGCCAAATAAGGTCAGCAGGCCGGAACATATCAATGAATGCAGAGCCCGGAGGGGACAGGGATTCCCTCCGGGTCTTTTATGGAGGGACAAGCCATGGAAGATAGCAGAAAAAACAGGACGCCAGGACAGGCACAAGACCAGGGGCCGGACAAAAAACCAGGTCTGGTCCCAGAGTCTGCAAGATGTCAGTCAGCCGGGCTGGGAAGCCGGGTACTCCGGATTGGGGTGACCGGTGGAATCGGTTCAGGCAAGAGTCTTGTGATGGAGATTTTAAAGAAAGACTACGGGGCAGAGATCATCTTGTCTGATCTGCTGGCCCATGAGCTTATGGAGCCTGGAGCCCGGTCCTACCAGGACATAGTCCAGGCCTTTGGGACCGGTATCCTGGACGGGGAGGGGAGGATAGACCGGCTAAAACTGTCGGCCATCGTCTTTGCCGATCCCCGGAAGCTGGCCCGGCTTAATGCCATAACCCATCCCAATGTAATCCAGGAGATCCGGGACCGGATGACCGCTTTTGCCCGCCAGTGGGACCAGGACTGCCAGGACCGGGATAGAAAACAGGATAAAGAGCAAGATCAGGATAGAGGACAAAACAGGGACCAGGGCGTGGTGCAGGACCAGCCGGAACTGGAAAAGAAGGATAATAATCTGGATCAGACCAGGGACAAGGCCCGGGTCCGAAGGAAACAGACAGGCATTATCGTCGTGGAGTCAGCCCTGCTCCTGGAGTCAGGCATGGCCGGGGAATTTGACAGCCTTTGGTATGTTTATGCCGACCGGCAGGTCCGGCTGCAAAGGCTTATGGAGGGCCGGGCCTACACAGAGGACAGGGCCAGGAGTGTCATGTCCCGCCAGAAAGAGGAAGCCTACTACCGGGACAGGTGTCAGGTAGTTATTGATAACTCAGCGGATCCGGAACAGACCGCCAGCCAGGTCCGCCGGGCCATGGCAGAGCTTCTGGTCTGACGCCAAAGTCGGCCGGACCAGAGCCGGCAGCCTGCCGGACTGGAAAATGTTTTCTTTACGAATCATTAAAATTGTTATATGATAACAAAGTCATCAGGTCATAAACCAGACCTCAGTCAGTCCTGGGAAATGATGGCCGGGACATCAGAATAGTCCTGAAAATTGATGGCCGGAACATGGTATCTGGTTCTGGGAAATGATGGCCGGGACATCGTATTTTATTAATATAAGGATGATTTTAGTATGTATTTAGGCAGTATAGCCAGCGGAAGCAGCGGCAATTGTATCTATGTCGGCAACCGGGATGCCCATTTTCTCGTGGATGCCGGTGTCAGTAGAAAAAGGATTGTGGAGGGCCTGCAGCAGATGGAGGTCAGCCCGGACCGGATCCAGGGAATCTTTGTAACCCATGAGCATAACGACCATATCAGCAGTCTTGGTGTTTTCCTGAGAAAATACCCTGTGCCAGTCTATGCCACCGGCAAGACCATCGATGCCATTCTGGCCAGTCCCTGTCTGGGCAAGGTGAAAAAGGACCTTTTTTGTTCTATAGAAAAGGACAGACCCATGGACATAGAAGGGGTTCGGGTGGAGGCCTCAGAGATTCTTCACGATGCGGCAGACCCGGTCTGCTACACCTTTGAGGATCAGGAGTCCAAGGTGGCCACGGCTACAGACCTGGGTACTTTTGATGATTATCTGATCGATAAGCTCCAGGGCTGTGAGACCCTGCTGGTGGAGGCCAATCATGACCTTAATATGCTCATGGTAGGACCTTATCCCTATCCTCTGAAAAGGAGGATTCTGGGTAATTTCGGCCACCTTTCCAATGAGCGGGCTGGCCAGTTCCTGTCTAAGATTATCGGAAAGAAATGCCGGCATATCCTGCTGGGCCATCTCAGCAAGGAGAATAATTATGCCGACCTGGCTTTTGAGACAGTGAGACTGGAGCTGCTCATGCATAATATCTGCCTGGAAGACCAGCCTTTTTCCCTGCAGGTGGCCAGTCGGTCAGAGCCCACTCTGACAGGCCCTTCACCCCTGGAACAGGAGGAGATCTGCGGCCAGTTGTCTTTTGTCGACTGAAGTCCGGGCCTGTTGGGGCTCAGGGGCGGCCGGAGCCGGCAGCGGACCAGAAAAGGGAGACTCTTATGAGTGTGGCCTTTAATACAGTTATAAATATAGATTTGTAGAATTAATTAAAAATAAGTCTTATAATTTGGAGGAAAAACAGATGGCAGACAAACAGATGAAGCGTTCAATCATTACAGTTCTTGGTAAGGATTCCGTGGGAATCATTGCCAAAGTATGTACTTATCTGGCCAGCAATAATATAAACATTCTTGATATTAACCAGACGATTACAGCCGGCTATTTCAACATGATGATGGTGGTGGAATCTGAGGAAGTGATTAAGACATTTTCTGATATGTCCGCTGAGCTGGAGCAGATTGGTGAGGAGATCGGCTGCAGGATCCAGGCCCAGCACGAGGACATCTTTGAGATGATGCACCGCATCTAGGAATCCGGCATCGAAGGAGGACATATATGCTGAATATTAATGAGGTAATTGAGACAAACCAGATGATTCATGAGATGAATCTGGATGTTCGTACGATCACCATGGGAATCAGCCTTCTGGACTGTGTGGACTCTTCAGTGGATGTGGTCTGCGAAAAAATATATGACAAGATTACGACCAAGGCCAGGAACCTGGTAAAAGTCGGTAAGGAGATTGAGGCGGAATATGGCATTCCGGTTGTAAATAAGCGTATCTCCATCACTCCGGTGGCCCTGGTGGGAGGAGCCTGCTGCAAGGACACCGATGATTTTGTAAAGATTGCCAAAGTCCTGGATAAATGTGCCAAAAAAGTAGGGGTGAATTTCATCGGCGGCTATTCTGCCCTGGTCCACAAGGGGATGACCCCCGCAGACGAGAGACTGATCCGGTCCCTGCCAAAAGCCCTGGCTTCCACAGACCGGGTATGTGCTTCTGTCAATGTGGGATCCACCAAGACCGGCATCAACATGGATGCGGTTAAGCTGCTGGGAGAGACTATTTTGGAGATCTCCCGCCAGACCAGTGAAAGAGAGTGCATCGGCAATGCCAAATTCGTAGTATTTACCAATGCCCCCGATGACAATCCCTTCATGGCCGGAGCCTTCCACGGTGTCTCCGAGGCTGACACAGTCATCAATGTTGGCGTCAGTGGACCCGGCGTAGTCAAGCGGGCCCTGGAAAGTGTGAGGGGCAAGGATTTTGAAGTGCTCTGTGAGACCATAAAGAAGACAGCCTTTAAGGTAACAAGAGTAGGCCAGCTGGTGGCCAGAGAGGCCTCCAAAAGACTGGATATACCCTTTGGCATCATCGATCTTTCCCTGGCGCCCACCCCGGCCGTCGGAGACAGTGTCGGTGAGATTCTTGAGGAGATCGGCCTGGAATATGCAGGAGCTCCTGGAACTACGGCGGCCCTGGCCCTGCTCAATGACCAGGTGAAGAAGGGTGGCGTTATGGCTTCTTCCTATGTGGGCGGCCTCAGCGGAGCCTTCATACCGGTCAGTGAGGACCAGCGGATGATCGACGCGGTGGAGGCCGGAGCCCTGACCCTGGAGAAGCTGGAGGCTATGACCTGCGTCTGTTCCGTGGGTCTTGACATGATTGCCATTCCCGGCGACACACCTGCATCCACCATTTCCGGCATTATTGCTGATGAGATGGCCCTTGGTATGGTCAACCAGAAAACCACCGCTGTCCGTATTATTCCGGTTATTGGCAAGGGCGTGGGAGAGCAGGTGGAATTCGGCGGACTTTTAGGCCGGGCCCCTATCATGCCTGTCAACTCCTTCAGCTGTGAGAAATTTATCGCCCGCGGCGGCCGGATTCCGGCTCCCATCCACAGCTTTAAAAACTAGGAGTCCTTCGAAAGCAGGTCTGACCACGGTTTTGACAAGAAGAAAAGCTAAATAAGTAGAAAAGCATAGAAAAAGAGCCAGATGGATCTGACATTCCATCTGGCTTTACTCTTGCTGACATAAGTTTGTCACGAGCAAATCCGGTCGTAAAGGAGAAACAAAAACCATTCAATTATTGAAGGAAGGGTATATAAACCGGATTTCTTATAAACCATTAGTTAGGGATTACTAATTGATGTTAGTATAACATTACTTTCTGGATAATGCAACAATTTTTTTTCTGATATGTTAAAATGTTTCTAACTATTGTAAGCGAAGTAGTCTGACAGGAGTCCGGAATATGGTTTTTGAAGTAGAACCCAGATTTGAATACAGGCAGGACCGTTTTCTTCGCCGTCTGCATCTGGATGAGGGCAGCGGTCAGAATAAGAATATCCGTAAGAAGATTGGCCCCATGGTGGCAAGGGCTTCTTCCCTTGTCCGTCTCCATGGTCTGGTCAGGCTGGGCCGGCAGGATTTTGAGACCGGGATCCTGCAGGCTGACAGGATGGAGGGACAGGCTATTTTTCTTTGCTGGGCCGGCCGGGAGGCGGTGGAGGAGATAGAAAGACTTTCTGCCCAAGATAAACTGATGGAGGCCTACCTGCTGGACCAGCTGGTCAATGACAGCCTTTTTTATGCTTCAGTGGCATTGGAGGAGGCGGCAGACCGGCTTCTCCGGGGTCAGGGCCTGCAGATCTGCCAGGTCTTTTACCCGGAGGACAGCTGCCCCGATTCCACTCTGTCAGCCAGATTACTGGACCTGGTCAAGGAGGAAAAGGATGTGGAGGTCACCCTGAATCAGGCCGGCCTTTTCCAGCCGCCCAAAACCATCTGCTATGTGGCCGGCACCAGCCCTATCCGACAGGAAACCGGGACAGGGCCGGTTCATCAGGAGTTCGGGGCAGGGCCTGTTTATCAGGAGTCCGGGCCGGAGCCGGTTGGACAGGAGACTGGGACGGGACAAGTCCGCAAGGGAGCAGGGGCGGGTCAAGGACCGGAAGATGCTTCTTTTATAAAAAAGGACGGAGAGGGGCCGGCAGGCTGTTCCCGGGGAGCCGGCCGCAGCCGCCACAATTGTGCCATTTGTAAAAAAGAAGGCTGTGCTTTCAGAATTCCTCTTTAAAAGCAAGGGAAAATTTGCTATAATATAGTGTCATGATTACATATATTTTTCTGATATTTTACCCATAATACATATGAAATGTATAATTACTAACTGATAACTACTTGGAGGAGAAAAGGAAAATGTTTGAATTTTTAAATCCCGGCAAAAAAAAGAAGGGTCAGCTGGGATTGAAAATTATTATTGTAGGATGTGGAAAGGTTGGCATTACGCTGGTGGAGAGACTGAGCCGGGAGGGTCATGATATCACCATTATAGATCAGGAGGGAACTGTCGTCACCGAGATTGCCAACCTTTATGACGTGATGGGCATCATGGGCAATGGTGCCAGCTACAGTGTACAGATGGAAGCAGGGATTGATGAGGCAGACCTGATCATAGCAGTTACTGAGTCGGATGAGCTCAACCTGCTCTGTTGTACCATAGCCAGGAGGGTAGGCCATTGCGCCGCCATAGCCAGGGTCCGCACACCGGACTATAATATAGAGTCCGACTACCTTAGGGATAAACTGGACCTGGCTATGATTATCAACCCGGAACTGGAGGCTTCCAGGGAGGCGGCCAGAATCCTTTTGCTGCCATCTGCCCTGGAGGTGAATTCCTTCGCCCATGGCCAGGCGGAAATGATCAAGTTCCAGGTTCCCGAGGGGAATATCATGCATGGGAAAACGGTGTCGGGGCTCCGTAAGGAACTGCGGTCAGAAGTCCTGATCTGTGCCATAGAGAGAGATGGGGAAGTCCACATCCCCGATGGTGAATTTATCATCCATGAGAATGATATCCTTTCCTTTGTGGCAACCAGGGAAGATACCATAGGCTTTTTTGACCATATCGGCTTTAAGACCAACAGGGTTAAGAATACCATGATTATCGGCGGCGGCAAGGCAGCCTATTATCTGGCCAGCCAGCTGATCAAAATGGGTATAGGGGTCAAGATTATTGAGATTGACAAGGCCCGGTGCGAAAAGCTGTCCATCCTTCTGCCCAAGGCCATTATTATCAATGGTGACGGCACAGACCAGGACCTCCTGGAGGAGGAGGGCATCGAGTATGCCGAGTCCTTTGTCCCCCTTACCGGTATCGATGAGGAGAATATCCTGCTGACCCTCTATGCCAGACAGGTATCCCAGGCCAAGGTCATTACCAAGATCAACCGGATCAATTTTAAGGATGTGATCTCCAACCTGGATCTGGGCAGTGTCCTCTATCCCCGCTATATAACCTCGGAGGCGATCATCGCCTATGTCAGGGCCAAGACCAATTCCACCAGCAATAATATTGAGACCTTGTATCACATGTTTGACCACCGGGTGGAGGCCATCGAGTTCCATGTGGCAGAAGAGTCGGAGATTACGAATGTGCCCCTTAAAGATCTGAAGCTGAAAAAAGATATGCTGCTGTGTTTCATCAGCAGAAATGAAAAGATTATTATACCCGGCGGCCATGACCGGATTCTCAAGGGTGACACAGTAATGGTGGTTACCAGGGATACCGGCTTTAATGACATCAGAGACATACTGGAATAGCGGAGGTCACCATGAACAGTTCAATCGTTCGGATTATAGTCGGCCAGGTTTTGAAGGTTGAGGCGGCCCTGCTGCTGCTTCCCTGTATGACTGCCCTGGTTTACCAGGAGAGGGCAGGCTGGTATTATCTGCTGACTGCGGCCATATGCCTGGCTGTTGGTTTTATATTTACATTAAGAAAGTCGAAAAACGATGTCTTTTACCTGAAGGAGGGCTGTGCGGCCACGGCTTTAAGCTGGATTTTCCTCAGTATTTTCGGGGCCCTGCCCTTTTATATTTCAGGGGAGATTCCTTCCTATATTGACGCTCTTTTCGAGACCGTATCCGGCTTTACCACCACCGGGTCCAGCATCCTGAGTGATGTGGAAGTCCTGTCAAGGACAGCCCTTTTCTGGCGCAGCTTTACCCATTGGGTAGGGGGCATGGGAGTCCTTGTGTTCCTCCTGGCCATCATCCCTTTGAGCGGAGGCAGCAACTTTAATCTCATGAAGGCGGAAAGCCCGGGTCCCTCCGTAGGCAAGCTGGTGCCCAAGGTGGCTTACACAGCCAGGATTTTGTATACCATTTATCTGGGAATCTCCATTCTGGAGCTGGTTCTTTTGCTCCTTGGAGGCATGACGGTCTATGAGGCCCTCCTGACCACCTTTGGAACAGCGGGAACTGGAGGTTTTGGTTTCCTCAATTCCAGTATGGCCAGTTTTTCACCCTACCTGCAGTGGGTGATTACCATATTTATGATTCTCTTTGGCGTCAATTTCAACGCCTACTATTTCATCTTGTTCAAGAAGGCCAAAAAGGCATTTCAGATGGAGGAGGTCAGGGCTTATTTCCTCATTATTCTGGCGGCTGTAGCCATGATCACGGGAGACCTTGTAAGGACCATGGATTTCTCCAATGCTCTGCGGACCTCGGCCTTCCAGGTGGGTTCCATCATTACTACCACTGGTTTTTCCACCGCGGACTTTAATGTCTGGTCTCAGACCAGCAGAACCATCCTGGTACTCCTGATGTTCATCGGTGCCTGCGCCGGTTCCACCGGAGGAGGAATCAAGGTCTCCAGGATTCTTGTCCTCATTAAGACCATGCTCAAAGAGCTTAATTCCTTTCTCCATCCCAAGAGTATCAAGAAGATTAAGATGGATGGCAAACCCATAGAGCATGAAGTGGTCAGGGCAACCAATGTATTTTTCTGCACCTACATGATGCTTTTTGCCATATCCGTCCTCCTGATTTCCCTGGAGGGCCATGACCTGGTAACTAATTTTACGGCCGTCGCCGCCACCTTCAATAATATAGGTCCCGGCCTGGAGCTGGTTGGCCCGGCGGCAAACTTTGGTTTTATGAATTCTTTCTCCAAGATTGTCTTGATTTTTGACATGCTGGCCGGAAGGCTGGAACTCTTTCCCCTCCTGATCCTTTGTCATCCTGTCCTGTGGAAGGAAGTGATCAGCCGGAAAAGTAAAATTGTCCAGAGCAGAAATCTTGACAGGAAATATTAATTAGAGTATACTAACTTTAGTATTATGCACATAACATACTCATAGCAATCTGCCTCCCCTTAGGGGGATGGCAGGCTATCAGTATGGGTAAAAGGTTTGCCTGAGGGGCATTTTATTTTTATTAGTTAGGTTTGGTACGACTAATTTTTATTAAAGGCTTCTAATCAAAGATGTTTTTATTGGGAAGCCAGGCTTGGAAAGAGGTTGATTGAAGATGCAGATGACAGCAGCTAAAGAACTTGAGATAAACAATGTGGATTTTCATCATACTAATATGCAGCGTGATATCATTTTGCAGCAGCTTAAGGCCAGAGGATGCCGGATTACCAAACAGAGGAAGATGCTCCTTGATGTCATTCTTAATGAAGACTGCTCCAGCTGTAAGGAGATATATTACAAGGCCGCCATGAAGGATAAACATATCGGGACAGCCACGGTTTACCGGATGATTAATATCCTTGAGGAAATCGGTGCTATCAACCGGAAAAATATGTATAAGATTGCCTGTGGTCCCGAGTGCGAGGTTAAAGATGCCTGCGTTATCGAGTTCGACGACCAGACTGTCATAGAGCTGACGGGAAAGACCTGGAATAATGTGGTTCAGGAAGGCCTTGCGGCCATGGGCTACCCGGTTAATTCCAGAATAAAAAGTGTCACTGTCAAGTCCTGTGAGTTTTCCAGGTAAGACCTTTTCCCTTTCCCGGGACAGTTCCCGGGCTTCAGGTATATGTGAGAAGCATTCATAGACAGATCATAGTCGCCGGTTCCCATCCCCCAGGGGTTCCGGCGGTTTTTTTTTGTCTCTTAATAACTCTTGTTTCTAAGTACCTGCTCTCTCTGGGATTTCTTGTTGTCACCCTGTTTAAAATGGTCCAGCACTTTCTGTTGGCGGCCCCTATCCTTTTCATTGCTTTGTGGAGCCGGATGTAATATATTAAGTTAAAGAATTCCTTCTGATGACTGGAGTATGACATCCGGAGCAGTTTTCCGGCCGCTGTCATAAAATGAGAAAGGGAAAGAGGACAAAATTATGGGATTAAATGATACACCTTCGGGAGAGCGCCTGCATATCGGTTTTTTCGGACAGAGGAATGCCGGCAAGTCCAGCCTGGTAAATGCTGTGACCGGCCAGGAGCTGGCTGTGGTTTCAGACCGGAAGGGGACTACTACAGACCCGGTTTACAAGGCCATGGAGCTGCTGCCCCTGGGGCCGGTGATGATCATAGATACGCCTGGTTATGACGATTCCGGTGATCTGGGAGAACTTCGTGTCAAAAAGACCAGGGAGATCCTGGACCGGACTGACCTGGCAGTCCTGGTGGTAGATGCGGGCCGGGGCCTGGTCAGTGAGGACCGGGAACTGGTGGACCTTTTCCAGGGAAAAAAGATTACTTATCTTATTGTTTTTAATAAAGAGGACCTGATGACCCAGGCCCCTCAGGCTGATGCCTTTTATGTCAGTGCCCTGACAGGCCGGGGGGTTCATGAACTCAAGGAAAGAATGGCGGCCCTGGCTTTGAAGGCAGGCAGGGACAGGCAGGAAAGATCCCTTGTCCGGGACCTGCTGGCTCCCGCCGCCCTGGCAGTCCTGGTCATTCCCATCGATTCCGCCGCCCCCAGGGGCCGGATCATCCTGCCCCAGCAGCAGGTCCTCCGGGATATCCTGGACGGGGACAGGATGGCAGTATGTGTTAAGGAAAGCCAGCTGCAGGACCTGCTTGACCGTTTGCCGGCAGACCCGGATATGGTGATTACTGACAGCCAGGTCTTTGAGCAGGTGGCTGCCATAGTTCCTGACCGGGTGCCCCTTACTTCTTTTTCCATTCTCATGGCCAGGTACAAGGGCTTTCTGGAGACCGCTGTGGCCGGCTGCCGGCAGATCGACCGGCTCAGGGACGGAGACCGGATTCTGATTTCGGAAGGTTGTACCCACCATCGGCAATGTGATGATATTGGTACCGTAAAGCTGCCCCGCTGGCTGCGCCAGTATACGGGTAAGGACCTCATTATCGAAACCAGTTCAGGCAGGGAATTTCCCCGGGACCTGACCAGCTATGCCCTGGTAATCCATTGCGGTGCCTGTATGTTAAACCCAAGAGAGCTTAAGACCAGGGAAGGCCTGGCGGTGAAGGAGGGGGTCCCCTTCACCAATTACGGGATAGCCATAGCCCATATGAAGGGAATTCTGGAAAGAAGCATCAGGGAAGTGCTGCCGTTTTCAGAGGCCTGATGCCTCTTGGTATGCCCTTGTTCTCTTATTGAATAATCATAATCACTGTGATAGAATGGGATGAGATTTACATAATTATCCTATAGTTGCTAGTATCCTGTAGTCACTATATATATGAGAGGAGCAGCCTTATGACAATCGATAAAAAGCTTAATGGAACATCTCTTGTGATCGCTTTGGAAGGACGTCTTGATACCATGACATCCCCCCAGTTAGAAGAAGAGCTGAAGACATCTTTAGAAGGAATTACTGACCTGACCTTCGATTTTGAGAAGCTTGAGTATATTTCTTCCGCAGGTCTCAGGGTTCTTCTGTATGCCCAGAAGGTGATGAATAAACAGGGCAGCATGAAGGTGATCCATGCCAGTGAGCCGGTCCTTGATGTCTTTGATGTTACCGGTTTTGTAGATATTCTTACCATCGAATAAGCAGTTTTGAAAGTCTTCTTTCCTGACCGGGAAGAGGGAGGCGCCCCTTGCTTTCAGGCGCCGGGAGGATTTGGTTATGACGTCACTGACAGTTAAAGCCCATATTTCTAATCTTTCCATGGTCCAGGCGGCTCTCGAAGAGTGGCTGGATACCATTGGCTGTCCCATGAAGATTTCCCTGCAGCTGCAGATGGCTGTGGAGGAACTATTTGTCAATGTGGCCAGCTATGCCTACGGGGAAGGGGAGGGCGACCTGACCTTGACCTTTGACTACGAGGAGGAATTATCCCTGGTCAGGATCAGCTTCAGGGACCAGGGGATGCCCTTTAATCCCGCTGAGTGCCTTGAGAAAGAGGAGGAATCCACCAGACTGCAGGTGGAGGACAGAGGAGTCGGCGGTCTGGGTATCCTGATGGTATACAAGACGGCAGACCAGGTGCATTACAGCTACCAGGACGGATGGAATATTCTGACCCTGGAAAAGAAACTGTGACAAGGTATTTGTATTAATTAATATGTTATATCAGATCAGACAAGGATCAGTTTCGCTGGGCGGCGAGCTGGTCCTCAATCATGTGAATTTTGAGATTAAACATCATGAAAAAATAGCCCTGGTAGGGGCTAACGGGGCTGGTAAGACCACCTTGCTACGGCTCATAGCCTCGGAGCTGACTCCCGATAGGGATGACAGTCTCTTCCTGCCCCAGGTATGGATGGCAGAGCAGGTGACAGTGGGTTTTCTGCCCCAGCATCCTTTTGAGGATGATGAGGTCCGGGTCCAGGAGATCATGGATCAGCTTTTCTCGGGTCTTGACTTCCATTCCAGAGACTACTATGACAAGAGGATGGAGTATGACCGGATCCTGACCGGCTTTGGTTTTGACAAGACAGACGTAAAGAAGAAGATCGGAGCTTTCTCCGGCGGGGAGAGGACCAAGCTGGCCCTGATCCGTCTTCTAATGGAGAGACCGGATATCCTCCTTTTAGATGAGCCCACCAACCACCTGGACCTGGATTCAGTCAGGTGGCTGGAGGATTATATCAGGAATTATCCTAAGGCCGTGATCATAGTATCCCATGACCGTTATTTCCTCGATGAGACAGTGGAGCTGGTCTATGAACTGCAGGATGGCCGTCTTGAAAGATACGCCGGTAATTACACTGCCTACAGGGAACAAAAGAAGAAAAAACTGGAGAAATGGGCCAGACGCTTTAAGGCCCAGCAGAAGGAGATCCAGGAGACGAAGGACCTGATCGCCCGCTTCCGCCACAAGCCGAGGAAGGCTTCTATGGTAAAAAGCAGGAAAAGGATGCTGGACCGGATGGATCTGATCGATCCTCCGCCCCTCAGTGACAGCCACAGCTTTTCCGGCAAGATCGAGCCGGAGGTCCGGGGCAGCAAGCTGGTCCTGGAGACAGATCATCTGAAGATCGGCTATGACCGTGTCCTGGCAGAGATCAGCCTGGCAGTAAAAAGGGGCAGGAAGATCGGAATCCTGGGGCCTAACGGCATCGGCAAAAGCACCTTTCTGGCTACGGTCTGCGGCAGAGTTCCCAGTCTGGGCGGCGACTGCCGGATGGGAGCCTCCATCCGCTATGGCTGGTTCGACCAGTTTTCGGGACAGTTCAAAGAGGCCGAGACAGATCTTACGGTTTTTGAATATATGAGTAAATGTTTTCCCCAGAAGGAGGGCAGGGAGATCCGCCAGCTGCTGGCAGACTACCTCTTCCGGGGCAGCCAGGCCGGACTCAGACTGGCTGACCTGTCTGGAGGAGAAAGCTGCCGGCTGGTCCTGGCCAGGATTCTGGAGGAAAGGCCCAACCTGCTGCTGCTGGATGAGCCTACCAACCACATGGATATCCCGGCCCGGGAGACTATGGAGTCAGCCTTCAGGGCCTACAGCGGCACCATCCTCTTCATATCCCATGACCGGTATTTTATCCGGGAAGTGGCAGACTCTCTGCTGATTTTTGGGGAAGAAGGAGTCAGTTATTACCCCTTTGGCTATGACCATTACATGGAGAGGGAGAAAAAAAGAGAAGATAACAGTTACCAGGGCCTGTCCCCGGTACAGGTGGAAAATACCCTGCTGATTGAGGCCCTTAAGGCAGTCCCGGATCGGGAGCGTCACCAGACTTCCCGTTACAGCACAGACCAGTCCTTTACCGAGTGGGAGCTGGACCTGGCCCTGCAAGCCATGACAGAGGCCCGGGCAGACCTGCTGGCCAATGAGGAGGTCGGTTTTAATGCCGGGACTGTTGAGGCCTGGCTGGCAGCCAGGGAAGATGATTATCAGGAACTTTATGACCAGTGGACCCGGACATGTCTTGACTGGTATGAAAAATGGATGGCCTGGGAGGAAGCCTTTAAAGGGTATCAATAAGCCGGGGTCATTCTTGAAGAAAGGAAACTAAAAAAATGAGAGTGGTAGTTAAGCTGGGAACTTCGACCCTGACCCATGCGACGGGCAGGATCAATATCCGCAGGGTAGAGAAGCTCTGTAAGATTTTGAGTGATATAAAGAATGCAGGCCATGAGCTGATCCTGGTATCTTCAGGAGCCATCGGCATGGGAGTGGGTAAGCTGAATATGAAGGAGAAGCCGTCGGATGTCCCCACCAAACAGGCCTGTGCCGCCATAGGCCAGTGTGAACTGATGTACCTTTACGACAAGCTTTTCCGCGAGTACAGCCATATCGTGGCCCAGATGCTGATCACAGGAAGGGATATTCAGGAGCCGGAGACCCGCAAGCATTTTAAAGATACCATCACCCGGCTTTTGGAGCTGGGAGTTACCCCCATCATCAATGAAAACGATTCTGTGGCTACAGAAGAGATCATGGTGGGGGATAATGATACCCTCGGGGCCATTGTGGCCAGACATGTGGAAGCGGACCTGCTGATAATCTTAAGCGACATTGACGGATTTTACACCGATGATCCCAGGACCAACCCTGACGCTCAGATCATTGACGTGGTTCTCTCGGTCAATGATGAGCTCCGGGACCTGGCCGGTACCAAGGGTACCATGCTGGGGACCGGCGGTATGGTCACCAAGATTCAGGCGGCTGAGATCGCCATGGAGGCAGGGATCGACATGATCATCGCCAATGGCAAGCATCCTGAGCTGCTCTACCGAATCCTGGACGGGGAGAAGGTAGGAACTAAATTTATCGGAAAAAAGAAAAGGGCCTGAGAGGGCCGGGGATCGATTCCATAAAGATAAATCCGTAAAATCAAGTTTGTAAGATTAGTCTGCAAAAAGAAGTTTGTCATGTTCAGGCTAAAAAGATCAGGCCAGAAAGATAAACCCATAAAAATCAGTTCAAAAAAAGCCGGCAGCTGCCGGCTTTTTTAAAAACTTATTATTCTTCTGGGATAAAGCTGGTATCTATAGACTGCCACTCCTTGGAAGAGCAGGTTGCAAGCACGCCAGCGATAAAGGCTGCCACAGGACTTTCCATTTGCTCTCTGGCTTCGTCAAGTTCATCCTGACGGGCGTCTAAGTCTTCAAGAAATTCCTGGTAATTATCCATGCTGAGATTATCCACATCCTCATCATCGTAGAGAGACTCGTCATAGTGAGTCCGGATAAAGTTGCGCAGATACATGAGGAAGGCATCGTTATAAGCATTCTTGGTATATTTAAGTATATTCTCCGTATCCTTATCCTTGAGGGCCTGGAAGAGGTCCATGTAGCAGGATGAGGAGTCCATACCGATCACTTTCAGAACATGCTGGGCCATCTGCTCATTGGTCTGCTTGAAGAGGGCGATATAGCCGAAGAGATACATGAGCTGACGGAAGCTGGATACGAAATCACTGGGCTTAAAGTACCTGAAGAACTGTATGTAGGCATACTTGGTCCGGAAGAGGTTCTCAGCCAGCAGCCGGCGGATGGAGATCTCCCGGAAGGGCCCGGGAATCTGGATCTTGTCTATGTAGACATAGTCATGGGACAGAGTGTCGATGGACTGGCCCAGAGCCACCCTGCATGCATGATATTCCGAGTAGGAATTCATGTAGAGGAAGAGGTCCTGGCGTTCTTCGAACTGGTCCCCGGCCGTCGCTTTGATAAAATCTGCGAAATGTGTGAATTCATGGAATAATACAAAGCGGACATAATCCTCACTGTAAAGATGGAAGCGCGGATTCAGATGGAGTATGTAGATGCCGCCAAGGAGCTCAAAGAGATCAAAGCTGCCCTCCACATTCTCCGGAGTATCGTAGCAGACATCAGTGATCATGGCATCACTGTCCACTTCATACCTTTCTTTATATAATTCCCATAAGTCATTTACTTGATTTAAAGTCATGATAACACCCGTTAATATATTCTTTTTGATTGATTCTTACATTTTCAGGAAATGTAAGTAAAAATCAGTAAACCTTCTCATATGTATTATAGCTCACTTAGCCGCAAGACACAATCCTTATCTTCAACTTTCAGATATTTTTCAAAGGTATGGTTCTCAAAAACATAGCTCTTAAAGACATAGATCTTAAAGATATGTCTTTCAAAGGTATCACTTTCAAAGGCATGTCTTTCAAAGGTATCACTTTCAAAAGCATGGCTCTCAAAGGTATCACTTTCAAAGGCATGTCTCTTAAAAGTATCGTTCTCAAAGCCATGGTTCCCGGGAGTTTATCTTTTACCGGGTCCTCTCATAAAAATAAAAGTTGTAGGCGTAGAGGGTATCCTCGCTGAGGGTCTTGGCGCTGACCCAGTCTCCATAGGCACAGGTGTGTCTCTTTGGGAGATAGTGGGGGTCCAGCAGCAGGTATTTTTTCGTCTTGGGATTATAGTCCACAATGGTCACATAATGGCCCGGAACATGGGTGATGGCCGTCTGGCCCTTCTTCAGCCGGAACCTCAGGGTCTTTAAGCTCTCCCCGTATCCCGCGAAGCGGAAACCGTACTTCTCCCCGAAGACATCGGCTGCCGCCTCGAAAAAGCCCGAGTCCGTGCCGCTGCCCACGATCCGGAAATAATGGGCTACCGCATAATCGGCCAGCTCATAGGGATCCGGGAAATGCCCTGTGACCGTATAGATGGCATTTACCGTGGCAAAGATGCCGCAGCCTGCCGTCGTAAAATTATCAGTGGAGGACCTTTTCTTCTTGCCGTCCCCATAGTGGTAGGAGGCCCACTCGCCATCATATTGGACATAGTCTCTCAGGTTATTCTTCTCTGTGACAGACCTGGTCCGGACTGCCCGCCAGAGATCCTGGCCGTTTTGTTCAAAGCCCGGATAGTCATCGCTGGTAAGGCAGAGGGTAAGGGCAGTTGCCTGGTCGGAAACCCTGTAACCATTGCCATCCCTGTAGAGGTGGAAACGGCCGGCCTTCTCCTTGCTGGAAACCCAGTGGATGATGGTCTTGAGGCCGGAAACAGATTTCTGGCCAGTCAGTCCCGTGGCTGCAGGAGCCATATATTTGCCAGTGACATGGTTGCGGATATAATATACCCCGTGGTCGTCATAGTTGAAATGCAGGACATAGCGCAGGGCATTCAGCTTATACTGTTCCAGAGACTCCAGGTAATGACTGGTCGTAAAGATATTCTTTTCCGGTTCGATCCTGGAAAAAAGGTAAAGACCGTCGGCCATGGGCTGTTTATCCCTGCCATCATATTCAAGACAGTCATACTCGAATTCATCCTTGGTGACCCAGCCGTACTTGTACTGCTTATCTTTGCGGAAGACCACTTCATACCAGGAGCCTTCCCTGCCTATGACCTTGATGCCGGTGAATTCCGGGATATAACCAAGGTCAGTGCCTCCCGGGGAATCATAGAAGGAAATGGCATGGCGGGCAGTGCCAAATTTTGCTCCCGGTCCCGGGTCATAGCCATGCTTGTAAGCCTCTACAGTAAGAGACAGGGAGCTGCCTGCCGCAACGAGGGAAACAAGGGTAAATATGGCTATAAAAAATACTTTGTAAATTTTCCTCAAATTCTTCACCATCACTTTTCTTTTCAAACAGGTGCTTTTGTAGTACACTTAAAACATCTTTATCTGTGAATGAATCCCCATTCCCGGACGGGATAAGGTTCAACCCTTCAACCTGTTCCGGAACCTGTGGAAGGGGCTGAATTTTTCAGACATGCAAAATTCATTATAGCATATAAAAACGAAGTCGAAAAGGATGAAGTTTTATGGTATACTTACAGCAAATATACTAAAATCCCACGTTCTTGAGAGGAGGGATGGATATGTATTTTTGGAAAATAGACGAGGAATCCATATACTGTCTGATCAATGCCAGTGAAATCCGCGATATGGGCTATGATATTAAAGAGCTAAGCGGCAGTCATGATCTCATGGGCAAGTTTCTGGAGGAGATCGTCAGGGATTCTTTTAAGTATGTCAACTGGAATACGGATAACGGGATCCAGACCTATGTGGCCAGAGCCCTGCCGGCGGGACAGTTTC
Source organism: Lachnospiraceae bacterium UBA7026 (assembly GCA_002494165.1). Classification (GTDB taxonomy): domain Bacteria; phylum Bacillota; class Clostridia; order Lachnospirales; family Lachnospiraceae; genus Anaerobutyricum. The sequence continues at coordinate 31,151 of DLBH01000059.1, forward strand.
TTCTGACGATCAGCTGTACCTTTATTGACGTGGCCATAGACAGGGATTTAGACCAGATCCGGGCCATGACAGAGGCGATTAACAGAAAGATAAGTGCGGACCGCATTGAGGAGATTTACTTGATGAAGGGGGAGGAGAAGGAGAAGGCCTTCGAAGCCCTGGCAAGGGACCTCCATGCCATCTGTACGGGAGAGGATACTGAGATAGAGGAGGATCCATACCAGGAGCAGACAGAGCTTTCTTCTTACCAGGACCAGCCTGACCCGGACATGTCCTCCGGGCAGTCCCATGAAGCTTCCGGAGCCATGACGGCCTGGAAGCAGCCGGACCAGGAGAGACCGGCACCGGCTGCCGGTAAGGAAAGAGGATCCAGGAGTTCCGGGAGCCGGAAGGCAGACCAGAGGGACAAAAAGGCTGGATCTTCTCCGGGAGTCTATCTCTTCCGTCAGCAGAAGCTAGAGAATATCACGGATTTCTGTGCTTCCCTTGGCAGGAATTTCCACCTGCCATCAGTACTCTACCGAAGCGGTTCCGACTATGTCCTTGAAGTGGCATTTCCCCCTGATATGAGAAAGGACCAGGTCCTTTACTGTGTCATGGCCGGTGAGGAGTATGGCGCCAGGGTGAAGGTGGATAAGTATGAGTCCAATTATCTGAAAGAGCACGGGACCAGGCTGATCGGCGAGGATGCTATCAGTGTCCTGCAGAGTCTGAAATAAAGGACTGGCCCGTTAAGGCTACAGTGATACAGATTTGGCGAAATACAGGGACAGACATAAGAAACAAGCAGGAGTTAAAGATGGAATTATCAGAAGTCAGAGTGAATATTGACAGGGTGGACCGGGAGATCCGGGCCCTCTTTATAGAGAGGATGGAGTTGGCAGACCAGGTGGCCCGCATCAAGGCGGAGACGGCTGACATGATTTATAAGCCGGATCGGGAGCAGAGCATCATTCAAAAGCAGACGGAGGGAATAGATCCTTCTTTGCTGAGGGAGTATACGGCCCTCATAAAGCGGATCATGGAGGTGAGCCGCAAGTACCAGTATGGCAGGACCATGGAGCTTAGGGAGTGCTTTCCCTTCACTTATCTTGAGGAGAAGCCCCAGATTGCCAGGCCGGCCATGGTCAAAGAGGAGTTATACAGCTGCCAGGGCTTTTCTAGAGATGCGGTCATGACGGTGGACAGCTACAGTCAGGTGGGAGAGATGATCACCAGCAAGGAAGCAGACGCCGGCATGGGCATCATCGAGGAGATCGGTGTCGGTGTGTCGGATGAGCTCCATAACCTGTTGGTTTCCCAGGGGCTTTACATTGTTGACTGCCGGATTTTAGAAGAGAGGGGAGCCCGTAAAAAAGTGGTTACCTTCACGGACCAGCTCTATGTTCTCCCGGAACATAACCGGGTTAAGATTCTCTTCGAGTGTCCCAACCGAAGCGGTAGTCTGGGCAGCATTTTGTCCATGATTTCAGACTACGGCGTGAACCTTACGGAGATCCATTCCAGGCCCTTCCGCCAGGATGACAGCTGGAACTACAAGTTTTTTGCTGAGCTGGATGCCAACATAGGCAGCAAGGACCACCGGGCCCTCTTATTCCAGCTTTCCCAGGAGACCATGTATCTCCAGATTCTGGGCAGCTATTACTGTGACGGAGATTTTTAGGGAAGCCTTTATCAGCCAGGAGGAAGATGGATGGAATCAGTTTTTGCCTCAGAACAATACCGGACCCTGGTCCGGAGAATAAGATATGATGACGGAGACGCAGCCAATTATGAGAATATGCTGCGTTTTCTGGCAGTTTACCTGGATAAGCCAGGACAAAGAGAGGATTACCAGGATATCCTGGAAGAGTATATCCACTGGAACGGTCAGCTTATGGACCATTGCTTTTACCACATGCCCCATGACAGGCCCTATGCGGACCTCTGCCTGGCCAGGCAGTCGGTGGTGGAATTACTGGCCGGAGACCCCGGCCGGGCTCTTGACAGCCTGAGCCTGCTTGACCGGGCCTACTTTACTAGTGATGGCCTGGCTCCTAAGATCCACAGGACCCAGGATGGGACGATCTACAGGCCCTGTTCCAGGCTGTTCCCGGTTTATAATCTGGCCAAGGCCTTCGCCTATCTGGCCGATGGCCAGGGAGAGGATAAGGTCAGGGACCTTTGTCCCTACGCCTTTGAGACTTTTGGCGACGGGGACCATGATTTCCATGATCAGGAATATGACAGGATGATGAAAGACTGGTCTGACCGGGTATTTTATCCGGTATTCGACCGGATCTACCGCCTTCCGGGCCTGGGAAGCCAGTGCTTCCTCTACTATGACCCTGACAGCTATGTAAGCCTGTCAGAGATCACTTTCCGGAGATGATATTATGATAGAAAAACTTGCCAATGCCTTTGTCGTTTTCATGGCAAAGATGCATAGTAGATTATTGACACTCAACGACGCTTACCAGCAGAACTTTACGGATAAGCAGTTACATTTTCTGGTTGTAGGCATAGCCGGCATCCTCATGCTGCTGGTCATTTATCCTATTTTCAAGCTGCTGAGCAGGAATCATGTGCTCATGATTGCCTTTATTTATGTTTTGACCCTGATTATCGGCCTTTCCTTTGCCGTTGAGATCGGCCAGAGGATCTCGGGGAGCGGTACCATGGACTTTGGGGACATTCTTTTCGGTGTGGCTGGCTTCCTTCTGATGTTTGCCATCTTTGCCATTGTCAGAGAGATCGGCCTGGCCCTGTGGAATCTTATCAGAGGATTTTTTGACAACTGACAGATCCTTTTAAGCCTGGAAGGTTACATTCAAACCAGACAGTCCTTTTTTAAATCTGACAGGTATCCTTTCAAATCTGACAGACTGTTTTTAAACCTGACAGATACCCTTTCAAAGCTGACAAGCATATTTGGATTATTATAAGCAGTCTTTTCTTTTTGCCCGGTGAAAGACCGGGCACATTTTATGTAGAAAATGGAATTGAGGAAGAGGGATGGGCTTAAAGGGGTTTTTTGAAAAAATATATGGAAAGATGGGTTTTTGTTCATATTTTTTTCAGATTATACCTGTAAGATAATTATGAGTTATTAGAATTGATACAGACTGCCGGCAGGGTCTGGACTTTGCCGGTGGGTTTTCAGACTGTAGGGCAGAGGCCTTCAGGAGGTATATTATGGAGAAATTAAAGATTCTTGTTGTAGATGATGAGAGCAGGATGAGGAAGCTGGTCAAGGATTTCCTGAAGAAGAAGAATTTTGAAGTGATTGAGGCAGCAGATGGTGAGGAAGCCCTGGACATTTTTTATAAGGACAAGAACATCAGTCTGATTATCTGCGATGTGATGATGCCCAAGATGGATGGATTTGAGGTAGTCAAGGAGATCCGTCAGTATTCCAAGGTACCCATTATCATGCTCACGGCCAAGGGTGAGGAGAATGATGAGCTGGCAGGTTTTGACCTGGGAGTTGACGAATACATTTCCAAGCCCTTCAGTCCTAAGATTCTCGTGGCCAGAGTGGAAGCCATCCTCAGACGGAGTAATACCCTGGCTGCCGGCGAAGTTCTCGAGGCTGGCGGGATCGAGCTGGATATCGAAGCCCATGAGGTCCGCATCGACGGCAAGGAGATCACTTTAAGCTTCAAAGAGTTTGAACTGCTCAATTACTTTGTGGTTAACCAGGGTGTGGCTCTCTCCAGGGAGAAGATTCTTAATAATGTTTGGAATTACGATTATTTTGGCGATGCCCGGACCATTGATACCCACGTTAAGAAGCTGAGAAGCAAGCTGGGAGACAAGGGTGAGTACATCAAGACGATCTGGGGTATGGGCTATAAGTTCGAGGTAAGTCAGGAATGATAATATGAAGAATTCTATTTTGATAAAAATGGTCCTGATTCTGACTGCTCTGGTGATGGCTATTATCAGTCTGGTGGTTTTGCTCAATTACCGGCTGGGGGAGCAGTACTACATCTCTTATGAGGAGAAGGTCATGACCAATATGCTCAAGGAAGTGAATAAGTTCCTGGACAGGTATTCCCTTGAGGATTTCGAGTTGGATAATACGGATGCCAGACAGGAGTTGGAGGCCCTGGTGGGCAAGACCAACATGACTATCTGTGTAGCCAAGAATTCTTACCGGAATATTTATACCAACGGCAGCGGCAGGTCCAATGTAGTCAGGGTCATGTACCGCCAGTTCCAGTATATGTGGGACTATGAGGAGCAGATGGCCTTCTTCGGTGAGGAAAACAGCGGACAGAATTCTGTGGTTAATGAATACAAGTCTCTCCTGGGCAAGGTAGGCGGCAAGGAGGAAGAGATCCGGGCGGCTATTGAAAAGAATGGCTACTGTGTATGTGAGATTACCTCCAATAATACCCAGAAGGGTCTCTATCTCTTTTCGACCTACAAGGTAGAACCTGGGAGTGATCTGCAGATCGGTATCCAGATTTCCCTGGATGGTATCAAGGATTTTGCCCGGATCAGCAACCGGTTTATCGTTAATATCAGTACCATAGGTCTGTTCGCGGGTATTATTGTCATCATTGTTTTTGCGTCTTCTTTCACTAAGCCCATCAAGGATATGGCCCATGTGGCCAACCGTATGGCTTCCCTGGATTTCGATGCCAAAGTAGAGGTGAACAGGACTGACGAGCTGGGGATGCTGGGCAACAGTATGAATGAGCTCTCAGAGACCCTGGAGATGACCATCAGTGAGCTTAAGGGAGCTAATGCACAGCTGCAAAAAGACATCCAGAAAAAGGAAGAGATCGATGAGATGAGGAAGGACTTCCTCTCCCATGTCAGCCATGAGCTGAAGACTCCCATAGCCCTGATCCAGGGTTATGCCGAGGGTCTCCAGGATAATGTCAATGAAGACCAGGAGAGCAGGGACTTTTATTGTGAGGTCATCATCGACGAAGCCAAAAAGATGAATGGTATGGTCAGAAATCTGCTCAACTTAAACCAGATTGAGTTCGGTAATAATCAGGTGGAGATCCAGCGTTTTGACATCTGCCAGCTGATTACCAACAAGATCAATTCCTCAACCATCCTCTTTAGCAAGAAGAATAATAAGGTGATTTTTGAGGAAAAGGGTCCTGTTTATGTCTGGGCTGACGAGTTGATGATCGAGGAGGTTTTCAGCAACTATCTGTCCAATGCCCTCAACCATGTCTATAAGGATGGTGTCATCCGGGTATGGTTTGAGAATCTTGCCGACTCTCTCCGGGTTCATGTCTATAATGATGGCAAGCCTATTCCGGCTGAAGAACTAGACAAGCTCTGGATTAAGTTCTATAAGGTAGACAAGGCCAGAACCAGGGAGTACGGGGGTAATGGCATCGGCCTGTCTATAGTGGCGGCCACTATGGATGCCCATGGCAAGGCCTACGGGGTGGAGAATAAAGAGAATGGTGTCGATTTCTATTTCGACCTGGACCGGCAGTCTGTATAACCCTTCCTGTCTGATCCTGGTCCAGTCTGTTTTTTGGCAGTTTGAGAATGATAGAATGAATTAAGAGCCTGCAAAATTAAAAGCCTGCAAGGTTATTGCAGGTTGGGAAAAGATTAAAAAGAGTTGTAGAAAAAAAGGGCAGCCCAAGGGGATCCATCTGATCAATCCCCTTGGGCTGCCCTCTTATTATCACTTACATCTAATGTGAATAGTCGGATTATTCATAAAGTGGGAAGCTGCCGGACTCATCCTCATTGAACACATAATATACAGCATTCTCTTCAGGCTTAACATATAAGTCCATGGTCTTAAGGTCTTTTACCTTGCGGTTCTTTCCGCCTTCATCAACCCATACTTTTTTAGCATTTGCGATGACAGCCTTGCTTTCAATCTGATTGGAACCGAACTCCACGTTAAATGTTGATTTCATGTGACATAACTCCTTTCCAGGTCTTTCGTAAATTGCTGCAGGAGGATATTGCTGTTAATGTCGCGAATCCCTTCACTGCAGGATAGTTGTAGATATCTGCCAAAACATAAGCAGAATAATATTGTTCTTTTTTATCATATAATAAATTGCCTATAAAATCAACAATTTTTCCTGAAAATGCGAGGTTAAAATATTCCTGGGAGGATGATATAAAGGATGGTTTTACAGACTTCCATTTTTATAATATAATATAGAGGATGTTGGGGTCAAAAGCCCTGCCAATAGTACCTTGAAAAATTCATATAAAACCCTATTTCTACCTCTTATCTGATATAATAGAATCATCAGGAAAGGTGGTAGAAATTATGTCATTCAGAGCAAATGATTGTCAGCAAATATCCTTATTAGACAGTCTTTCGGGACTTACAACGAGAGAACAAAAGGCATTGGAAAATTCCTGGGCAAAGGTGTTCGCTGA
>DLBH01000042.1:0-33211 GCA_002494165.1 Lachnospiraceae bacterium UBA7026
TGTAAGGCTTCTATATCTTGTATTTTACCCTAAACTCCTGCAAGTTCTGGCTATAATCTTTTCCGCTGTTACGAAGCAATCTCTGGTTTTGATGAATATTCATGGTGTTGCTGGCTGTATCAATGACACACCCTGAAATATTAGAACAGTGATTGGCAACTCTCCCCAAATTTGTCAGTAAATCAGACCATACAAACCCGGCATCTACTGAACATTCTCCTTTTTGCAGACGTAGTATGTGCCGGGTGCGCAGTGTCTCTTTCAGTTCATCAACAATCTGCTCTAAAGGCTCCGTTTTACGCGCCGCTTTAAGATCCGTATCCTTAAATGCCGTATAGGACAGCTCCAGTATTTCCTTAACAGCATCCGATATCAGATCGTATTCTTTTTGCGCCTGACCCGAAAACATAATTCCTTTTTGCAGCAATTCCTCGGCGGACCCAAGAATATTTACCGCATGATCTGCAATCCGTTCATAATCACCGATTATCTTCATGTATTCCGTTGCTTTTGCACTTTCATTTCCTCCTAGTTGTGTTGATGTCAGCTTTACGAGATATGTTCCCAGAACATCCTCCAAATGATCCGTTTCCTCTTCTGCTTCCCGAATTCGCACTGCAATCTCTTCGTCATATCTGCAGATTGAACCAATACTATCCTTTAATGCTGACATGGCTATACCAGCCATTGAATTAAGTACCTGACCACATCTTTCAAGCGCAAGGGAAGGACTTCCCAGCAAACGAGCATCCAGTTCCTCTGTCTGTTCAATTACTTCATTATCGGGAATCATCTTTTTGACCATTCTTTCAAGCATGCCTGCAAGCGGAAGCATCAGCAACGTGCATAGGATATTAAAAATAGAATGACATAAAGCTATTCCCATCAGGCTAGCTGATTCTCCAAGGATAGCCGGAATTGCCATAGCCTTCACAATACAGAATACTGTCAGCCAAACAATTGTTCCTATCACATTAAAGCTCAGATGTACTAAAGCTGCACGCTTTGCATTTTTGTTAGCACCCACGGCTGAAATGATTGCTGTAATACAAGTTCCGATATTTTGTCCCATAATAATTGGTATGGCAGCTCCATAAGACACCGCTCCGGTTGATGCAAGCGCCTGAAGTATACCGACAGATGCAGAACTGGATTGTATAATAGCTGTTAGAATCGCTCCTGCCAATACTCCAAGCACAGGGTTTGTAAATGTCACAAACATATTCTGGAACTCCGGAAGATCACGCAGCCCCGATACAGCCCCTGACATAGCTTCCATTCCGAACATCAATGTGGCAAAACCCAAGAGAATCATTCCCGTATCCCGCTTCTTAGACTCTTTTGTAAACATATACAAAATGATTCCAATCAAAGCAAGGATCGGGGTAAAAGATGAAGGCTTCAAAAGCTTCACAATAATATTATCGCTGCTTATTCCTGAAAGGCTCAGGATCCATGCAGTTACTGTAGTTCCGACATTAGCCCCCATAATAACATTGATAGCCTGGCGCAATGTCATAAGTCCGGAATTTACAAAACCAACAACCATGACCGTGGTTGCTGATGAACTCTGTATCACAGCAGTTACACCGAGTCCCGTCGCAAGTCCTGTGATCCTGTTTGTCGTCAGTTTTCCCAACAAAATCTTCAGCCTGTTACCTGCACGCCGTTCCAGTGCCTGCTCCATCAGTGACATTCCAAACAGGAACAAGCTTAAGCCTCCTATTAGATTGAGGATACTAAAAATGTCCATACATACTCTCCATTCTTCTGCTTTATTATAGTTCAAAAGAATAGTAGCAGCTGAACATCAAATCCATTATCGGTCTCTTGTAAAATTTATGTAATATTCGCAACGAAAAAGCAGGAGCCGCAACTCCTGCTGAAATCTTTCAAAGCATTATTCTCTTTTGTTTGTTTGGTAAGTATACAATAAACTCCGTACCCTTGCCAACCTCGCTGTTCACTTCAATCTTTCCACCGTGAACCAATACAGCATGTTTGACTATGGAAAGGCCAAGGCCGGTGCCACCTACTTTTTTACTCCGGCTTTTATCAACACGGTAGAAACGCTCGAAGATACGTTCTCTGCTTTCCTCTGGGATTCCGATTCCCGTATCTTTTACTTTAAGCACTGTATTATGTGCTGTTTGCTGCACATCAACCTCAAGCTAAGGATTATCGTATTACGTGGATTGATGCAGATGGGACGGTTCTATTTGACAACGCAGTTAATGTAAATGAGATGGAAAATCATCTGGAGCGTGATGAAATAAAAGAAGCCATTTCTGATGGATATGGTGAGAGTGTGAGATATTCAAATACATTGTCTAACAAGCAACTGTATTCGGCCATCAGGCTGTCAGATGGGTCTGTACTTAGACTTTCGAGTGTCCAAATGGCAGTCTGGGCACTGCTTTGGGGATTTGCACAGCCAATCTGATTTGTAACTTCCCATCGATGTTTTAACCCATCGATTCTTTTCTAAAATCTCATCTATGGCCTCCGCCGGTGATCTCGCGCGAGCCAGTGTTTGAGCCATTTTTACTCCTTTCCGAATAACGAAAAGGGAGTGCTTTCGGTAAAAGGGGGAAATAAAAAAGCCGAGAAGAACTCCCGACCTTTGAGACGGATCCTGCACATCAGGATCCCGGATGATTGAATTAAATGGGATTGATGGAATTCGTGATGGAATTCCGGAAAAAGGATAGATTTGATACTACTTTGACACCCATAAAAAAATGGCAAGTATCTTTGAAATACCTGCCATTTAAACCAGTATGCGGATGACAGGACTTGAACCTGCACCGAATTAACTCCGACTAGAACCTGAATCTAGCGCGTCTGCCTATTCCGCCACATCCGCTTACAGATTCAGATGATACCATAAAAAAATAACCTTGGCAAGCACTTTTTTAAAAAAGTAAAAAGTCCGGCAAGCCTGGACCGGTAAACCTCACAGCCCGGCAAGCACCCCCATTAATGGTTTCTCGGGTTAAAACAATAGAACTCGGCCACGTTACCCGTAGACAAAGTAGCCCGGTAGCCACAGAAGGCATCCTCGAACAACTCCTCATCATCCCCCATCTTTTCGTAGGAAACGATATGCTTCACAGATACCAGCCCCTCCTGGCCTGACAGCAGGAACTGGATCTCATCATCATCATCGTAGTAACTGAAACGGCCGGAATCAAAGGTGAACCAGACATCGTCAAAACGAATGGTCCCCATGATACCCCGGTAGTTTCTGATCAAGGTCAGAAATTCAGATGTTTTTGTCATGACTATTCCTTTCTAGCACACATTTCATAGCTCTAAAAATGCTATAATTATTATAAGATTATCCAGGCAAGGATCTAACAATATAATCCACTAACAAGATCCAGGCACAATTTATCAAGGGCATTATAGCATGTTTTACCAGCTCTGCCCAGTCACCACAAGCCAGGCAGGATGCATTTTGGCTACGGTTTAAAGGCAGCCGGGCTTCGGCAATGATAAAAAAAGCGGAAGTGGGGAAATGTGTAGAAAATTGTTCTTGTTAATGTTAATATATAATATTATGACCCGGTACGTGACTAATTATGTAAGACTAATTATGTATGATTAATTATATATGACTAAATATATGATTCAGTGGATCTGTGAAAAGAAAAAATGATCCTAGTCATGATATCAGGTGCCCGGCCGGCGGCTGCCGGTCCGTGGGATATTTACAATAAGGAGGATACAGACATGGCAGAAGAGAAACTGCTGAAGAAAAGGTCTGAGATGGACCCTGCATTTATGTGGCATCTGGAGGATCTTTATCAGAGTGACCAGGTCTGGGACCAGGATTATGAGGAGCTTTCCGGCAAAATCGCCGAGCTGGCTTCCTATGAGGGAAGACTGGCTGAGGGACCGGAGACCTTCCTTTCCTATATGAAGAAAAAAGAAGCTTTTATGAAGCAGTTTGAAAGAATCTACGTTTATGCCAACCAGCGCTATCATGAGGATACCGGCAACAGTTTTTACCAGGAGATGACCGGCAAGGCCCAGATGCTGGCAGTCCAGATTAACAGCGCTACCACCTTTGAGGAGCCGGAGCTCATAGCGATTGGCAAGGACAAGATCGACACTTGGTTTGAAGACCCGGCCCAGGGACAGGAGATGGAGGTCTACCGCCGTTTATTTTACGAGCTTTTCCGTCTTCAGGACCACGTTCTTTCCAAGGACAAGGAGGATATCCTGACAGAAGCTGCTGACGTGACCGGAGAGATCGCCAATGCATTTTCCATGTTTAATAATGCGGATCTGAAATTTCCTTCCATCAAGGGTAAGGAGGGGGAGGAGATTCCTGTCAGCCATGGCAGGTATACTCTGCTGCTGGAGAGCCGGGACCGGGATATCAGAAGAGAGGCCTTTGCCTCTGTTTATTCCCAGTATGGCCAGTACCGCAACACTCTGGCCAGCCTCTACCAGGCTAACCTGAAAAATGCTGCTTTCTTTGCCAGGGTGAGAAAATACGGGTCCTCTCTGGAAGCTGCCCTTGACGGCGGCGAGATCCCGGTGTCTGTCTACACCCAGCTTATTGAATCGGTCCATGACCATATGGACCTGATGCACCGATATGTGGGCCTGAGAAAGAGGGCCCTGGGACTTTCCGAGCTCCATATGTATGACCTCTATGCGCCCATGACGGCGGATGTGGATATGAAGGTGCCCTTTGAGGAGGCCAAAGAGTTGGTTAAGAAGGGCCTGGAGCCTCTGGGAGAGGAATATGGCAAGGTGCTGGCCCAGGGTATGGACGGGGGCTGGATTGATGTTTATGAGAACCAGGGTAAGAGGAGTGGGGCTTATTCCTGGGGCGCCTATGGCACCCACCCCTATGTCCTCATGAATTATCAGGACAATCTCAATAACGTATTTACCCTGGCCCATGAGATGGGGCATTCCATGCATTCCTATTATTCTGATTTGAACCAGCCCTACCCCTATGCCGGCTACCGGATCTTTGTGGCCGAGGTGGCCTCCACCTGTAATGAGGCCCTGCTCATGGAGTACCTGCTGGCCCATACTGAGGATAAAAAGGAGAAAATGTATCTCATAAATTATTTCCTGGAGCAGTTCAAGGGGACTCTCTACCGGCAGACCATGTTTGCCGAGTTTGAGAAGATCACCCACGAAAAGGTCTGGAACCGGGAGCCGCTGACCGCAGAGATCCTCAATGACATTTACTATAAGTTAAACCAGGAGTATTTCGGCCAGGAGATCTGTATCGATGAGGAGATTGCCTCGGAATGGTCCAGGATTCCTCATTTTTACACACCATTTTATGTCTACCAGTATGCTACCGGTTATTCGGCGGCCATCGCCATCAGCCGCCGCCTCTTAAGTTCGGACCCGGAGGAAAGGGCAGCGGCCAGGGAGGGCTATTTCCGCTTCCTGGGTGGAGGCAGTTCCATGAATCCCATAGACCTGCTGAAGCTGACGGGGACAGACATGACCACCAGGGAGCCGGTGGAGTCAGCCCTGAAGCTTTTCGGCGACTTGCTGGACCAGATGGAAGTATTGATGGATCAGGTTTAAAAACCCGTTACCGGTCATAAGAACCGGCCGAGGCCCGGATAATATGGCAAGTAGGGAAGAACCGGCCAGGGCCGGCAGAACCCGGCGCTGGTCATAAGAGCCGGCCAGGATCAGAAAAAGTTGAGTCTGTCCAGGCCCGGGAGCCTGATTATAAGAGAGTAGATAGATTTCGGAGGAGTTACGCATGTTTGAATTCACATTGAAAAAAAGCCTTTATTTTGAGTTAGACAAATACGAGATGGAGGGAGCGACGGAAAAGAAGATTGAGAGAAGAACCATCCGCCGCCTGGAGGTATCCTATCCCTCCTGTCCGGACATCACTTCCATCACGGCGGAGATGAGGGAACTGCCCTATCTGGACCGCTATTATTTCTATATAAATGATGAGCCTGAGGAGGCTAATCTCAGAGATCATCAAGTAAAGCAGGTGATCTATGAGTTCTTTAAAGAACATTTTCCAGGTTATCTGAAGGCGGGCCTGCCTGACGATATGAAGGATATGGACATCCTGGAGTGCTTTGAGGTCTTCAACATGCCGGATTACCGGCCCAAACACGCCTTCCCCGGCCTGGTTACCCTGGAGGATATCAGGGCAGGCAATGTCAGACCCGACGAGAGGCAGGCAGCCTTTCCGGGCCTGGAGTTTCTGACCGGCTGGAAAAGGAGAGACCCGGACAAACCGGCTATCTCTGAGTATGACGGTTATACGGAACTTAATGGAGACCGGGAGAAGGGCTTGAAGAAAATCGACGCTTTAAAGGCTCAATTCTCTAATGAGATGAAGGCCATGAATATTGATGAGAACCTGGAAAAGATTGACGCGGAACAGATTATGGAAGATGTGAGGACCGGCGTGATCCCCGATGACCTGGAGGGAAAAGAGTACCTTTCAAGGGATTAGAAGGAGAAATGGAATGCATAAAGAAGTTTCGAAATTGATATTATACAGGGACCTGGGAGAGGATAGCATTCTGAGGAATCTGGCTAACATTTTCCAGACCTTTGAGAGCTGCCATTACCGGGAGGAGGAGCTGATTACAGACATCTACCGTCAGATGAAGGCCCTGCTGGACCTGGGAACCGCCTATGCCTTTGATAAGAATCTCTGGCACAATTACCTGACTTATGTGCTGGTGACCAATGAGAACTCTTTCAGTATCACCAGCGAGAAATACGGGGCCCACGACGGGACGGTCAACCATTTTGCCAAAAATGATTTCCGTCATTTCATGAATCTCTTCCATTATGATTTCCATGTGATAGAGGAGGCCCTGGGTATCGACTGTTTTTCTACAGTGCTCAACTACCGGGCCATAGGCAAGAAGGAGCGGATGTATAATAAGAATGTCAGTGAGAAGGTGAGGGCTCTGTCCGACCGGCTGGCGGCAGCGGAGACAGTGGACGATTTCTTTAAGGCAGTGACAGATTTCTACCGGGATTACGGCGTGGGCATGTTCGGCCTCAATAAGGCCTTCCGGATCCGGTCCCGGGAAGGGCAGCTGGAATTTATCCCCATTAAAAATATGGAGATGATTACCCTGGATGATCTGACCGGTTATGAGATCCAGAAGAAGAAGCTGGTCGACAACACAGAGGCCTTTGTCAAGGGCAGGGCAGCCAATAACTGCCTGCTCTACGGAGACGCGGGGACCGGCAAGTCCACTTCTATCAAAGCTATCCTTAACCAGTACTATGACCAGGGCCTGCGGATGATTGAAATCTACAAGCACCAGTTTAAAGATCTCTCCTCCGTGATCAGCCATGTAAAGAACCGCAATTACCGCTTTATCATTTATATGGACGACCTGTCCTTTGAGGATTTTGAGACAGAGTACAAGTACCTGAAGGCGGTCATCGAAGGAGGCATGGAGACCCGGCCGGAAAATATCCTGATTTATGCCACATCCAACCGCCGCCATCTGATCCGGGAGAACTGGTCAGACCGGTCTGACAGTGATGAGCTGCACAGGTCTGATACAGTCCAGGAGAAATTATCCCTGGCCAACCGATTTGGCGTAACCATCAATTATGGCAAGCCGACCCAGAAGGAATTTTTCGAGATTGTTAGAAATCTGGCTAAAAAATATCCCCAGATCCAGCTGACAGACAAGGAGCTGACGGCCCAGGCCAATATGTGGGAGCTCTCCCACGGAGGCCTTTCAGGAAGGACGGCCCAGCAGTTTGTCAACTATCTGGCCGGCCAGGTGGAAGAATCATAAATAAGATAGAAAATCCGGCAAAACCAACGGTCCTTGTTTGGGTTGATTTTGTCGGATTATAAGAATAGGATGAAGGAATCCTGTAAAAAGGCAGCCGGAAACTAAGTTGGGCTGCCTGGGCATCCTTAAAAAGGAGAAAGCCCATACATGGGGATATATGGGCTTCAAAAAAATATGAAAAAAATCTTTAGCCACAAGAAATAGAGGGATTTCTTTGTTGCTAAAATAAACATAAAGTATAATTATGTTTAAACTTTGTAGTAATTGTGATAAAAGCGTGAACTGATATAAATTTTAGTAACAACTTTTGATGATATCTTATAAACATTTGCCTATTTGAAAGAAAATAAACGAAGGAGGTTCCTTATGGGATCTGTGATTGGACGGTTAGACGGACAGGTAGCAAAAATATTTTTGGGGAATAATTTAACAAAAAGTACAACAGATTATGATAAGATGCTTCAGGATGAGACTCTCTCTGAGGAAGAAAAGAAGAGAATAGAGAAGAACCAACGAAAAAAAGAGGAGGACGACATAATCCTGTGAGTAATATATTTTCCAGTGATAAAGATAATAAAATAGAACATATGGATCATAAGAATATCTCTGTAGCCCTGGCCTATTACCAGGGCGGACGGTTCATTAAGGAACAGCTGAACTCTATTTTAAAGCAGCTGGGAGAGAAGGATGAGGTGATCATTTCCGTGGACAGCGCGGAGGATGGGTCTCTGGGCCTGCTGCGGAGCTACGCCCAGGGAGATTCCCGGATCCATCTGGTCCATGGACCCGGCAAGGGTGTGGTCAAGAATTTTGAGCATGCCATCAAGCGATGCCGGGGAGAAATCATTTTCCTCTCGGACCAGGATGACATATGGGCTCCGGACAAGGTTGAGAAAGTTATGGAAGCCTTCAGGAACCCGGAACTGCTCTGCCTGGTACACGATGCCAGGATTGTTAACAGCCAGGGGGACATCTCCGAGGATTATACCATGTTTGACTGGAGGAAGAGTGGTCCCGGTCTGGTTAAAAACTTTGTGAAAAACAGCTATGTGGGCTGTTGTATGGCCTTCCGCAGGAAGCTGGTCAGGAGAATCTGCCCTATTCCAAAGTCCATGTACATGCATGATTACTGGATCGGTATGACGGCGGAGCTGTCAGGTAAGGTTCTTTTTATGCCTGAATGCCTGCTCTATTACCGGAGACATGATGATAATATTACTGCCATGAGTCATGGGGACGTTAAATTTATGGTAGAGAAAAGAGCTAATATGATACGTTGCCTGAGGCTGCTCAGGAAAAGAGTGGCAGAGGAGGAACTGGGATGATACCAATTAATAAGCTGCTTAGCAGAAGCAAGATGATATTGATGTCCTTTGCGGTGCCCCTTTTTATGATGTTGATACTCATGGTCCGCTTTGGCATCCAGCCCTTTGGCCATAATTCCCTGGTGATTGTGGACGGACTTCACCAGTACATGCCCTTCTTCTCTGTCCTCTATGACAAGATCAAGAGTGGGGAGACCCTTTTTTACAGTTTCAGGGCCGGACTGGGAATTAATTTCCTGGCACTTTTTGCCTATTATCTGTCCAGTCCCCTGAACCTGCTGATCCTGCTTTTTCCCAAAACCATGCTCAATGGGGCTGTCAGCCTGATCATCTGTCTGAAGATTGCCCTTTGCGGCCTGACAGCCGGCATCTGTTTTTCCGGCAGAGTGCGGAAGCAGAGTCTGGCCGTCCCGGCGGCGGCAACGGCCTATGCCCTGTGCAGCTACATGGTGGGATACAGCTGGAATGTGATGTGGCTTGATGCGATCATGGCCCTGCCCATAATCATTATGGGGCTGGAAAGACTGGCGGAAAAGGAAGACGGAAGGCTCTACTGCCTGGCCCTTTTCTTTGCCCTGCTGTGTAACTATTACATCGGCTTTATGATCTGCATTTTTGTAATAATCTGGTTCTTTACAATCCATTTTAAAAATGTAAAGAACTTTTTCCGGAGCGGGCTGCTTTTCGCCTGGTATTCCCTCCTGGCCGGAGGTATGGCTGCCATCCTTTTAATACCGGCCTACCTGGGGATCAGGCAGACCGCGGCAGGGGAGCAGCTGGACTTTCCCAGCCATTCCTTCCTCTCCGGTTTTGAGGACCTGGTGAACAGGCAGTTTGCCTTTTCGACCCCCCTCTCCCATGATAATTTTGACGGGACCGGCAATCTCTACGTGGGAGCCTTCGTTGTTCTGGCTGCCTTTTTGTATTTTCTGAACACTAGGATCTCCCTCGGGGATAAGATAAAAAGACTTCTTATACTGGCCCTGTTTTATATCAGTTTCAGTGAGACCATCCTTAATTTTATCTGGCATGGTTTCCATGACCAGTACGGGATTCCCAACCGGTTTTCCTTCCTGCTGGGCTTTGTTCTTCTGACCATGTTCCTGGATGTCATGGATCATCCTGAGGGTTTGAGGAACTGGCATATAGGCCTGGCCTGCCTGGCCTCCATCGGCCTCATGGTCTGGGCCCGGGAGACAGGGACAGACCCGCTGGATGATTCGCTTTATGGCATTATGGGTATGCTGCTGCTCTTTTATGGCATGC
Organism: Lachnospiraceae bacterium UBA7026; assembly: GCA_002494165.1. Classification (GTDB taxonomy): domain Bacteria; phylum Bacillota; class Clostridia; order Lachnospirales; family Lachnospiraceae; genus Anaerobutyricum. The sequence continues at coordinate 10,379 of DLBH01000042.1, forward strand.
TGCTTTTCCTGGGTCTTTTGTCACCCAGGAGAAGAATCTGGTACAGGGCAGCTCTGTCACTGACTGTGATTATTGAAATGTGTGCCACATCGGCCGCAGGCTTTGCCTACAATGGCCAGATTGATATTGATAAATTCTTTTCCGGGACCAAGGATGGCTATAAGGCGGCCAGAGAACTGGATGATGGAAGCTTCTACCGGAGTGAGCTGGCTGCCACCCTCATGGTGGATGAGGCTACCTGGTATCCTTTCAGGACTGTAGGCCTCTTCGGCTCCACGGCATCGGCCAGCATGGTTAAGACCATGGACGGCATGGGCTTTTACAGCGGCTGCAACGAGTACTTATACCGGGGTGCCACTCCTATGACCAATCTTTTGTTGGGAGTGAGGTATCTTTACTATCATCCGGAGGATACCCTGAAGACGGATTTTGATCCTGTCGGTAAATTCGGACAGTTTACGGTCTATGAGAATCCCAATAAAGTTTCTGTGGGATTTATCATAGATAACACCATTCAGCAATGGGATACCGCAAATGCCTATCCTTTCCGCGTTCTCAATGAGCTGGGTCTGAATGGTTTTGGCTACCTGGATCTTTTTGCCGATCAGCCGGTGTCCGACCCTGAGACCAATCTCTGCCAGGTGGAGAGGACTAACGATGGGGAGTACCGTTTTGACCTGGAGGCGGCAGATCCGGACAACATCGTATTTACCCTGGTGGCTGACCAGGACGCAGAAAGATATTTTATCCATTATGACGGTACCCAGGTAGAGACTGCGCAGATTATGGTTAATGATGAGACTGTCTACAGTGATGATTATGATGGAAGGATCATGCCTATTGGGGCGGTGAAAAAGGGGGACCTGATTACTGTCCATATGCAGATGAAGGAAGAGGATATGACCGGCTACATCCGCTTGTCCGCAGCCTATCTGGACGAGGAAATGTACACCATGTTTGAAGATGAGGTGCAGACAGACAGAGCCTTTCATATAGACAGTTTTACGGAGAGGTCCTTCAAGGGAAAAGTAAGCGCGGAGATGGGCCAGATGCTCATGTTCTCCATTCCCTATGACAAGGGCTGGAAGGTCCTGGTTGATGGCAGGGAGAAGGAGACTGTGAGGGTTGGCGATGCCTTCCTGGGAGTGCACCTGCCCGAGGGAGACCATGAGGTTTCCATGACTTACACGCCGGAAGGCTTTGGCCTGGGATGGAAGATTTCCCTGCTTTGTATCCTCTTGTTTGCCGGTTCATGGTATTTGACCATCCGTGCAAGGAAGGCCAGGGAGAAGCGGCTGGCGGACTTCATTCAGTCTGTAACAGAGGGCCAGGAGCCCCTTGAGGACAGACAATTAGAGGAGAATGAGGACAGGTTCTGACAATTCATGTGAAAAGCGGGAAATAGCTGGGATTGTCTTACTATGTTCTTTTATGGTAAAATAAACAAGAGATTATCACAGGTCTGGAGGGGAAATAGTCTATGATGATGCAGAACGATTCTCACGGAGAGAAATATGAATTGAATCGGGAAAGAAATACAAAAGAAAAAAGAATGTAGAAAGGGTGGTTGAAAGTCATGAATAGAAAAAAATATAGGATCGTGGCCGCATGCATGACCTTGCTTATGGCCCTGGGTACTGTTCTTCCCGGGTCTGTGGCAAAGGCGGACAGTGAGTCCGTACCTTATCTGGCCTTGGGAGCAGACCTGAGTGCCGGAGAGAGAGAGACCGTATTTTCTCTCTTGAATGTGGATCCGGCCAATCTGGATGCCTATAATGTTCTTTACGTAACGAATGCGGATGAGCATAATTACCTGGATAATTATATCGATTCCTCCATCATCGGCAGCAGGGCCCTGTCCTGCGTGCTGATCCAGAAAAGGACGGAAGGATACGGGCTGCAGGTGACAACCCATAATATCACCTACTGCACCCCGTCCATGTATGTGAATGCCCTCTCCACCGCCGGAATTACCGATTCCAGGGTTGTGGTCGCCGGACCATTCCCCATTTCAGGAACGGCGGCTCTGGTCGGTGCCATGAAAGCCTACGAGGATATGACCGGTGAAGAGATTTCCGAAGAGTTCCAGGATACGGCCATGAATGAACTGGTAGTAGAAGGGGCGATTGGGGAGTCCTTCGGTGATGATTATGAGGATAGCCGGGAGATCGAGGAGTTTATCCTTGACCTGAAGATTGAGGTTTCCGAGAGGGAATTTGACGAGGCGACGGAAAGAGCAGAGCTGGAGGCACTGATCAGGGAGAGAGCGACCCAGAGAAATCTTGAGCTCTCAGAAGAGATTCTCAACCAGTTGATTGACCTTATGGTTAAAATTAATGACCTGAATCTGGATACAAGCCAGATTCAGCAGCAGACAGAAACCATTACAGAACCCGCGGCTTCCACAGAGGCGGCAGGCCAGGGCCAGGCAGCGTCCACAGAGGAGGCAGGCCAGGATCAGGCAGCGTCCACAGAGGAGGCAGGCCAGGACCAGGCAGCGTCCACAGAGGCGGCAGCCAAGCCTCAGACGGCATCTACGGAGGCAGCTCCAGGGGCGTCGAACGAGGACCAGATCATCAGTCAGGGCCAGGAACAGATTGAAGCATTTAACAGCTTTTTCCAGGACGAGGACAAGACACTGGGTCTGACAGCGGCCATCCAGGATGATATCAGCCAGCTGAAGGAAGCCGGTGAAGAGGTCACAGAGGACCAGAAAAAGGAGATTATCGTAAGAGAGTTTGTCAATTATGGTATTATCCCGGCAGAGGAAGCTGAGGGAGATCTGTCTGCCTATGACGGCCAGGTGAATAATACCCTCCTGATTATTGATAATATCGATTTGTTCGGTCTTGATTTGGAAGGCTACAGGGAGCGGATGGCAAAGACCCAGGAATCCACAGAAGTCCCTGGGGAATCCACAGAGGCAGCGGGTGAAGAAACCGGAGCTACAGAGACAGCCAGTCCTGATGAGACAGTAGAGAATTCTGCAGAGGGCGGGACTGGCCAGGAATAATCCCGGTGACCCGTCAGATAATATTTATTAATTACCATGGCAGCTTAAGCCTGTAGTTGTGCTGATCTACTTTAAGGTATAGGATCATCATAATTACAGGCTTTTCCTTTAGGACAGAGGAAATGTACGGGGAAAGTAAAATTAGAAATCACAGGGCTTTACACAGTCTTTACCAAATAACAGGTTTCTGTTTACATGACCGTGCTATAGTCAAAGCCAGAGGACTATATTCCAGCTTCAAAATCAGCGGCAAAGAGGTTGTTTGACATTTCCAGAGCCGGGGTGAAGCCGCCGTGAAGGCCGGGCCCGTCTTATAAATAAGTGGAAATAATCTGGAGGGGGATACTTAGATGGCAAATATATATATTGTAGAAGATGACAGCAGTATTCTGGAGATTGAGACTATTGCCTTAAAGAGCAGCGGCCATGAGATCCGGGGTTTTGACAATGGCGGTGATTTCATGAAAGCAGTGGCAGACCAGGCTCCGGATCTGGTGATTCTTGATATCATGCTGCCAGATATGGATGGCTTTGATATTCTGAGAAATCTGAGAAATAATAAGGCGACAAAAAGACTTCCGGTGATTATGGTCACAGCCAAGACTGCGGAGATAGATCTGGTCCGGGGACTGGACTCCGGGGCAGATGACTATATGAAAAAACCATTTTCCGTCATAGAACTGATTACCCGGGTAAAAGCTCTCTTACGAAGGGCAGAACCGGTGGATGAAAGTATCTTTACCGTGGCTGATATCGTGCTTGATGATGTACGCCACCGGGTGACTGTGGCCGGGGAACCGGTTCCCATGACCTTCAAGGAATTCGAACTATTGAAATATCTCATGCGCAACCCTAATATTGTCCTCTCCAGGGAAAAAATAATGAGCCATGTATGGGAGATGGATTTTGAAGGGGAATCCAGGACTGTGGATATGCACATCAAGTTTATCCGGAAAAAACTGGGTGCCGCGGGCAAGCATATCCGGACTGTCCGCAATGTGGGCTATGTAATTGATGAGGAGCCAGAGGCCTGATTTATGAAAAGTGTTATTAATATCCGTTTAATAGCCATAGCAGTTACTGCGGTCCTGATTACCATGATCGTCATGACTTATGAATTCTATGACGTCTATCAGCAGCAGGTCCAAAACGATCTCAAAAGTGATGCCGAGATTTTGGAAAGAACGATTGTGAAGGGCTATGAGAAGGCTGAGCTGTCCAGAATCCATGCCAGGACCCTCCGGGTTACCTGGGTTGGGGAAGATGGCCAGGTTCTCTTTGACAATGATGTGGATGCAGGGAAGATGGCCAACCACCTGGAGCGGCCGGAGATTGCAGACGCCCTCCGCTTCGGGGAGGGGGAGTCTGCCCGACGGTCGGAAACGCTCAAGAGGAACACTTATTATTATGCGGTCAGAATGGATGACGGCACGGTACTCAGGGTGGCCAGGGAGGCCGACAGCATCTACAGTTTTTTAAGCAATGCATTTCCTGTTTTGATAGCCATCCTGGTACTCATGATTATTTTCTGCGTGGTCATCGCTAATTTTATGACCAGGAGTATTATCCGGCCCATCGAAAAGCTGGCGGCTAATCTGGATACGGCAGCGCCGGATTACACCTACAAGGAGCTGGTTCCTATTATCGATACAATCCGGGAGCAGCATGAGGATATCCTCAGAGCCTCCATCATGCGCAGAGACTTTACGGCCAACATTTCCCATGAGCTGAAGACTCCCCTCACAGCCATCTCCGGCTATGCGGACCTGATGGAAAACGGCCTGGTGGAGGAGTCCCAGATGCGGGAGTTTGCGGAAAAGATCAACAAGAACTCCAACCAGCTGTTATCCCTGATTGAGGATGTGCTGCGCCTGTCCCAGCTGGATGCGACAGACCAGCTTCCGGTCATGGAGTATTTCGACCTGCTGGCAGAGGCAGACCAGTGCGTAGATGGAATCCGGGATTATGCCCAGCAGAATAATGTGTCCATCAGCTGTTCCGGCCAGTATACCATGATCCATGGAAACCGGAACATGATTGGGGAGTTGATCAATAATCTTTGTGTCAATGCCATACGTTACAATAAAAAGAATGGCCAGGTGACCGTCCGGGTCGAGACCATTTCCAACCATCCGGTCCTGACGGTGGAGGATACGGGGATCGGAATAGCCGTCGAGGACCAGTCCAGGATCTTTGAGCGTTTTTACCGGGTGGACAAAAGCCGGTCCAAAAAGGGTGGGGGTACGGGCCTGGGCCTGGCTATAGTAAAGCATATCACAGACCTTCATGATGCCTCACTGGTCCTGACCAGCCAGCTGGGGGAAGGAACCACGATCCAGGTATTCTTCTGATGAGTACTCGTATTCCTGATTCTTTTTTTTGATTTTAACTTGGTTTTAATATAAGGAAACTCTCAGGCAGACAAGGCAGCTAAGCCGGTCTGTCCGGGAGTTTTTTTATGTTTGGGAAAGGGACCGGTTTTTTATGTATTAAAAAGACTTAGGGGGATGCAAAGTTACGCCATTGGCACCAGGTCACTAGTGTACTGGTGTTACCTCCTTCGGTGTGAGAGTCCTAAGAAGACTATTCCCCGGCTGGGGAGTGGGCATACATGATGGATTGCTGGTTCATTAAATAGATAGAAAATCAAAAATAGAAATAACTGGAAAATATTTAAAATAATGGTAGACAGAAATGGAAAAATATGGTAAATAATAGAAAAGAAAAATTGGAATAAAAAGGAAAAGAAAAAGGAGAAGGAGAAGGCTATGGACTATGCTGGTTTAAAAAGAATAATCATTGGGGAGGAGGGCGAATACGGAAGAAGACTGGCCCGCTATCTGGAGGGCAAGCTGCCTGACCGGATCAGGCTGGTCCACTGCAGCAGGGAAGATTACCTGCCCCAGCCCGGTGACCAGGGAGATATCTATATTCTGGGAGATGCTTTTTATGAGCGGCTGCAGCAGGATAAGAATTGGAGCGAGAGAGGGGCAGGGATGATCCACCTTACCTACGAGGAAGATGAGGGGGACAGGACCTTTTGCCGCTATCATGCCCCGGGAGAGCTCCTTGACCAGATCAGGAAGCGGACCTTTCCGGCCATTCGGGAGGAGGATGGCTATAAGTCATTGAACAGTCCTATTCTGGGGCTTTACTCCCCTGTCTATGAAGAGACCATGATGAAGATTGCCGCCGGCTATCTGACAGAGGAAGACCTCTTTCTGGGTCTGGAAGACCTGGGTGAGGGCAAGAGGCAGGAGCCGGATATGGGAGACATGTGCTACTATATCCACCTAAGAGAAGAGAAGATCCTGTCTGTCATGGAAGGTCTGCTGCAAAAGGGAGAGAGCTTCCGCTATCTGAATTCCCCAGCCATGTATTTTTATCTCAGAGAGCTGACTCCGGAAGATTATCAATGGTTTTTCAGTAAGCTCAGGAGCTCCGGAACTTATGGCAAGGTTATGTTTGCCATGGGCAACGGCTTTGCTTCAGATCCGGCAGTCTTCTCCATGTTTGACATGATGATTCTCGTTGACTCAAGAGAGATCGAGAGACAGCACCGGTTCTGTGAGAGGATGAGGGATTTTCTCAAGGGGGAATACTGCGCCTTCCGGGGGGAGGTGGATGTGGTATGTAAAGAAGAACTATTGGCGTGAGCAGGCAGGACCTGTCCCCAGGGAAAAGAAGACCCGTTGACAGGGAAAAGGAAGATCTGTTGGTGGGAGAAAGGAAATCTGCTGGCGGAAGAAAGAGAAATCTGTTGGCGGGAGAAAGAGAAATCTGTTGGCAGGAGAAAAGAAGGTCCCACTGACAGGAAGGACAAAGATTTTGCAGGCAAAGAGGATGGATCTGGGAACCAGGCCTATTTATTTTTTGAAAACTGAATGTAAATATATTACATAAATAGGAATAATAGTGAAATGATAGGTAGGATAAACACTGGATACCGGGTCCGGGGTGGCCGGAAGGGAGGAGGATCTTGGATCAGACTGAAAAAATGAGATTGCGGCAGAAGATTCTTCATCGTATTGACAGCAGTGACGAGGTAACCGATGAAAGGGTTTACCGGGAGATAGACCAGGTGGTCCTCCAGAGTCAGGATGAAACCTTCCGGAGCCTGGAAGACCTGGCTTCCTTGAGGAGAGAGCTCTTTGATGCCATCCGGGGTTTTGATCTTCTGGAGAAATATCTGAGGGATGATACGGTAACGGAAATTATGGTCATAGGGGCAGATAAGATTTTCGTGGAGAAAAACGGCCTCCTGGTCAGGACAGAAGACAGCTTTTATGACGAAGAGGAGCTGCAGCGGTTGATTGAACAGATCGTCGCCCCCACCAACCGCATGGTCAATGCTTCCTCTCCTATCGTAGACAGCAGGCTGGCTGACGGGTCCAGGGTCCATATTATCATGCCCCCGGTATCTCTGGAGGGACCCTCCATCACTATTCGTAAGTTCCAGCGGGGAGGCATGACCATGGACAAGCTGCTGGAGTATGGCGAGTTCCCGGACGGTCTGGTACCAGTCCTGGCGACTCTGGTGAGAGGCAGGTACAACCTGCTTATAAGCGGGGCGACCAATTCGGGCAAGTCTTCCCTCATGAATGCCCTGGCCGGTTATATTGGGGAAGATGAGCGAATCATCACCATCGAGGACTCCGCCGAGCTCCAGTTCTATAATGTGGATAATCTGGTCAGGCTGGAGACCAAGAATGCCAATGTGGAGGGAAGGAATGAGATCACCATGGCAGAGCTCCTGAAGGCCAGTCTCAGAATGAGGCCTGACAGGATTATCGTGGGAGAGGTTAGGGGATCCGAAGCCATGACCATGCTGCAGGCCCTGGCCACTGGTCACTGCGGATCTATGAGCTCCATCCATGCCAATTCCTGCAGAGATGCCTTAAGGCGTATGGAGGTTATGTGCCTGATGGGGATGGAGATTCCACTGGCGGCAGTGCGGGGGTTGATCGGGTCTGCGGTGGATGTGCTGATCCACCTGAAGAGGAACAGCAGTGGAAGGAGGATTTTGACGGAAATCTGCGAGCTGGAAAGCTTTGATGGAACTGATTACCGGATGAATCCCATGTTTCAGATGAGAGAGGACCCTGCCGGGCCGGCAGCGGCCGGGAGGGAACCTGTTTTAAAAAAGATAGGCAGTTTAATAAACTGTACCAACATGGAGGCCTATGGACAAATGGAAATGTATCTTCGTGCGATGGAAGACTTCGATCAAGAGTGTCAGCCGGCTGTGGATGTGGAAGACAGTTCTGGTGGGGGAGGGCCTCCTTCTGGGTCTTGATTTGCTCTGCTACGGCGATTTATTATGGCTGCTGCCATTGCAGGTTCTCCTGTTTCCTTATATGAAGGCTATGTACCGAAGGCAGAAGATGCAGACCCGACAGCGGTTTCAGAAATGTTTCCGCGACCTGCTCCAGTCCATGATGACGTCTTTACAGGCCGGGTACTCCCTGGATAATGCCTGCAGAACGGCCGTACGGGACCAGAGGTCAGCCCTGAAGAAGGGGGACAGCCTTTGCCGGATGCTAGCCAGGCTTGAGCAGGGGATGGATCTTCATATCCCTGTGGACCGTCTGTTCTGCCAGCTGGCCAGGGAAGCGGATTCAGAGGATTGTTATCAGTTTTCTGTAGTTTTGGAGATTATCCGCAGTAATGGTGGCAACACTATAGAGATTCTGAGAAATACCATTGACCATCTTGAGAGGAAGCTGGCAGCGGAGGAGGAGATCAGGGTTCTTCTGAGTGGAAGGATTTTTGAAAAAAATATTATGCTGGTCATGCCTTTTATTATTCTCCTCTATCTGCGGTTGACCAATCCGGGTTATCTGGACTGGTATTACAGGTCCTCACTGGGACATGGTGTGATGACAGTAATGATTTCAGGCTGTCTGGCCTGCTATTACTGGGCAGAAAGGATTATGGATATTGAAATGTGAGAAATGGAGAGGGTTTTGCTGTAAGCTTGTGGACCGGCTGGTCCCGGCGGCCTGGAAGGCTGGCAGGATAAGGGCCCTGACCCGGCTGATGGAACAGAGTGACCCGGGCCCGGAGGATTTGGTCCGCAGGAAGGCAGAGACCTTCTTTATCAGACAGATTATCACTGTAGTTCTGCTGGCAGCAGGCCTCCTGGTCCTGCTTGTAGCCATGGGGATTAAGGAGACCCAAACAGACAGGACCATGCGGCTTCAAAGAAATGAATTTGGCCAGGGGGATAAAAAGGTCACAGTGATTCTCAGGGAAGACAAAAAGGGGGGCAGGCAGGAAAAATATGTATGGACTCTATCTGAGCTTCAGATGAACTCCGAGCAGAAGAAGGACTATGAGGAAGACTTTTTCCGAACATTGAAGAAGACTGTTTTGGGTAAGAATCCCTCCTGGTCCAGGGTCAGCCGGCCCTTGTATTTCCCAGAGAGTATCCCAGCCTATCCCTTTGAGATCAGCTTCCAGGCCCAGGACCCAGACTATATTTATCTGGATGGGAGTCTGTCTCCCCTTCTTGACCGGCTTGGGCCCGGGGAGACCCTGTCCACCGGGATTCTGGTGACCGCCAGCTATGGGGACTGGACCTTGGAGAGGACCTGGAGACTCAAGCTGCTTTCTGGGAAAGACTCCATAAAAAAGGATCCATTCAGAAAGCTGAAAAAGTATCTTTCCCGGCTGGAAGAGGCCAGTCCTTGCAGCATGGAGGTCAGCCTGCCTGGTCAGTGGGGATCTTTTATTATTAAAGAGGACCGGCAGGACTTAAATCTTTCCCTGGCCATAGCCATGGCAGGCATCCTTGGGTTTTTGCTTCCGGTTTTCAGGGTATGGCAGCTTCGCCAGCAGGGAGACCAGACCCGCAGGCAGGCAGAGAAAGACTTCTCTTCCATCGTCCACAGATTAACTCTTTATTTGGGTTCAGGCCTGTCCTTCATGTCAGCCATTGACAGGATCAGCAGGGACTACTGCCAATATGACAGGACCAAAGGCCAGCGATATGCCTATGAAAAGATTCTGATTATGGACAGGCAGATGAAGGCAGGTGTAAGCCAGACCCAGGCCTGCCGGGGCTGGGGGAACCGGCTCAGGGGGACCAGCTATCAGAAGTTAGCCCTGATTCTGGTCCAGAGCTTCAGCCGGGGGAGCAGGGAAGCGGGTGCCATGATGGATAAGGAGGAGGCGGAAGCCTTCCGCATGCATGTGGACAAGGCCAGAAAGGAGGGGGAAGAGGCATCGACCAAGCTTTTATTTCCCATGATTATTATGCTGGGGGAAGTGACACTTCTGGTCATGCTGCCAGCCATCCTCCGCTTTAACAGTTTTTGAGGCAAGGGAAAAGAGATATTGTGATAAGCCGCAGGGACGGCTCTATAAAAAAGAGAGGGAGGACGAGAGTTATGATGAAGGCTTTTAGGAAGAGAATCAGCCAGGTCCTGACATCTAATGATGGCATGGCTGTGGTGGAGGTTATATTGATTATCGTGGTTTTGATAGGACTGGTAATCATTTTCCAGTCTAATATCAAGGGGGTTGTCGCCTCCATTTTCTCTACCATCCAGAGAAATGCCGCCTCTGTAAAGTAGGCAGGGAAAGGAATGGGAAGTTTCAAGGAGTCTATGAGGGAGGACAGATCCAGTGGCAGTAAGAAAAAAGGGATAGAAAAGGCTGCTGGGTATTGTGGCAGCATGGGAAAAAAGCTGGAAGAGCCAGCTGAATATTGTGACAGCATGGGAAAAAAACCGGAAAAGCCAGCTGGGGGAAAGGCAGAAGGAACCTGCTTAGAGGGAAGAAGGCTGACAAGGGTCTTAAGAGAGGAAGGCGGGATGATTACCGTCTATCTGAGTCTGGTTTTCATGCTGCTCATGGCTGTCAGCTTCTGTGTGGTTGAAGGGGTCAGGGACTACCAGCTAAGCAGTCTGGAGGAGGATGCCTTCATCAGTGGGGGAAGGGCGGCCCTGGCTAATTATGACAAGGAGCTTTATAGTCACTACCAGCTTTTTTTCATGGATCCCAGAGAGAGAAGCTGGCTGGAGACAGAGGCCAGGGAGGCCATGAACAAGCGCTTTCTTCAAGACAGCTTCTATGCTGCCTCCTGCCGGAACCTTACCCTGTCAGGTCAGGTCTGGGCGACAGACTGCCAGGGCAAGGTCCTCCACCAGCAGATCAGGGAGTTGATGAAATATGAGCCGGTAGGGGTTGCCGCCGAAAAGCTGACTACCTATCTGGGCCGGCTGCAGGAGGTAGATTATGACAGCAGCCGGGAGAAGGTTGAGGAAGTAGAGGAAAAGGAAGACCAGGCCAAGTCTTCCCAGGGAGACCAAGTGGTCCAGTCAGGCCAACAGGCCCAGACCGACACAAAGGAGGTCAAAAAGTGGAAGGCTTTGAAAAAAACCATTTCAGGAATCATCAACATGGGAATTCTTAGCTATGTAGTTGACAAGCCCGGGAATATTTCCCATGCCCGTCTTCCTGCATCCGGGTTACCTTCCCACATGGATGGCCAGGGTGGCAGGACCTCTGTCAGTCTGCCGGTCATGTCTTTTTCAGGGATTACCTACCTGTCCGGCTACTTTTCCCATAATCCTGCTGAGGATTACAGGGGGAATGTGCCCCTGGAGGATATGATGGACATTGCCTATGCCTGCAGTCATTTTAACAGCTTTGGCAAAAGGGTTAATAAGGACAGTCTTCTGCAATATGAGATGGAATACCTGTGTATAGGCAGGAACTCGGATTTGGATAATCTGAAGGGGACAGTGAGGAGAATTATGCTCATAAGATATGCCTGTAATTTTAGCTTCGCCTGCTCAGACCCTTCCATAGGCCAGGAGGCGGAGACCCTGGCAGCCTTACTGGCCGGAGCCATCGGTATGCCCCAGCTGGCCTCGACAGTAAAAATGCTCTATATAGGAGCCCTTAGCTATGGGGAGACCCTCCTAGACCTGCACAGTCTGCTGGCCGGAGGCAAGGTTCCCCTGATCAAATCTGCCGGCAGCTGGAATCTGAATCTGATGAATGCCTCGGAAAAACTGTCTTCCAAAAGCATGGTCAAGCCTGGTAAATACAATATCGACTATGAGAATTATCTCCAGCTGCTCCTGCTTATGCAGAGGAAGCGGGCAAGGCTGCTCTACCGGATGATGGACCTAATGCAGACCAATGTCCGCCAGAAGGAAGCAGGGTTTTTTATGAAGGACTGTCTCTTTTCCTTCCGGCTTCAGGGCAGCTTTTGTGGGGCGAAATGGTTTCCCCTGATTCCGGGTATGGGGCTGGTTTCCGATAAGATCATGGAAACCAGGATCTGCCGGATCTTCTCTTATTGAGGAAGGATCCCCAGCCGGGCAGTGACCGGAAGAGAGGAGGAGCTAGAGGCAAATTGCTTCTGGAACTAAAGCAGAAAACGGAAGCTGAGAAGCTGGCCCGGGAAGTAGGATCAATCAGCTGAAGCAGGGAGCAGGACAGGGAAAGGGCAGAGCAGGGTACTCAGCAGGATACAATACAAGAGCAGTCCCGCAGTAAGTGATGCGGGATGTAATAAAAATAATGAAAGGTCTCTCCAGGCACAAGTCATTGATGAGTATTGTATTTTTTGTTTTTTAGTTTGACGTCAAGGGGGATCTGAGTACCCTGCCCTGCCTTTTCCTATGAAGGGAACCATGTAGATTAGAGGAGTTTTTATGTGAAGGGTGTGAAAAAAGAAACATTATTCAAGAAAGAGAAATGTCGGCTGCCGGCGGGCTTTTCTAACAGGGGCAGTGCCTCTGTGGAGGCAGCCATGGCCCTGCCGGTGTTTCTGATGGCTGTCTGTGCCCTTTTCTATATCGGCCAGCTGCTGATCGTTGAGGGGGAGATTCATTACAGCCTGGTTCAGACGGCCAGGACCTGTGCCTTCCAGGAAGCGAAGAAGCTGGCGGCAGAGGCAGGCAGCCGGAAGGGAGCTGGAAAAGAAGGATCAGGCCAGAGTCAGGACAAGACCGGTCCTGGGCTGGGACTTCAGCCCCAAAGCGTATTTATGACCCAGTATGATGGAGGAGCCCTTTGCGACGCCTGTATTGCCGGAGGTTCCATGGCAGTTCTGGTCACTGGCAAAAAGGATTCTGCCAGGCAGGAGGTCAGACTGACCGCCAGGTATGTTTTAAAGATACCCGTCTTCCTATTCCGCTATATAACATTTCCCAGGAAGATCACCATTGAAGAAAGGATTTTTTCCGGCTACCTGCCCCACGAGGGGGACATGGAGGAGAGACCTGGAGACCGGATCGTATACGTGACAGAAAGGGGGACAGTCTACCATCTTCGGGCGGATTGCAGTCACATATGCCTGACTATAAAAAATGCCCAGGCCATAAAGACTGTAATTCAGGGAGGCCGATTCAGACCCTGCGAAAAATGTGTCAAAAGGAAGGGGGATTTGAAGGCCATCTATATAACAGCAGAGGGGGACTGTTACCATAGCAGTCTGGCCTGCAGCGGTCTGAAAAGGACAGTGAAAGCCGTCTACCTCAGCGAAATTCCTGGAATGAGGCCCTGCTCTAGATGTGGGGCTGGCAGGTAGGAATCCGGCTCTGGCATGGGTCTTGCCAGCACAGGACTGGAAAGAGCAGGATCGGAAAGCATAGGATTGGAAAGCACAGGATTGGAAAGCACAGGACTGGAAAGAGCAGGATCGGACAGCACAGGACTGGAAAGCGCAGAATTGGAAAACACAGGACTGGAAAGCGCTGGTCCGGACAGGCTGGGATTGACCAGTTTGGGCTTGATCAGTATGGAATCTGGACTGGGCCTGGCCAGCATAAGTAGGAAAGGAGGGATGGCCTGATGACTGCCCCCGGCCTGGACAGGAGGACAAAGAAGATTGACACAAGCCAGATTAGGTCTGGTCTGCTTAATGAAAGGGGGATGATCACGGTGGAGGTCGCCGTCATCGTACCCATGCTCACGATGATGATTACAGGGATGGTTTTCTTTGTCCTTTTTCTTCTGGATATGTCTGTGGTCAAGAGTGAAAGTCAGAGGATAGCGGATGAGACTGCTGCTGCCTGGAGAACAGAGGGAGATTTGGCAACAGGGGACTATACTCTGAATCAGCTGCTGCAAAGACCATTGACTAAGATGGTAATTCGACAAAATGAAGCATTGAAGGCCAGGGCCGCAAACCGGCTTAAAGGAAGAATTCTTACCCGCACCTGTCTGGTCAGGAATGTGGAGGTGGAGGTATGTGTCAGAGGAGTTAGCGTCTGTGCTTCGTGCCGGATCGGTTTTCATATGCCTTTCCGGGGAATGTCAGATTATTTTCTGAGGGACGGCTGGACCTTCAACTGCAGCAGCAGGGCTCTGATTGACTGTGTCCAGGAGGATCTTCGTCTGACCTTTATGTTAAATAGGAGAAAGAAGAATGGGGAATGAGCTGAAGCTGGAAAGATTCCAGGAGGGTATTCATTGTTATTACAGAATGGAAGTCGGAGACTGCGATTATTTCGAGAAGGTGGAATACAGGATGCTCTGTCTAAATGACTGGGAAGTCTTTCTGCCCCCTTTGATGAGAGAGGAGGATGGGAAGCGCTGGCTCCTGTACAAGGTAGATGGGAAGATATCTCTGGAGGAGAAGAGCCGGCAGGGTGATTTTGACCTGCAGGTTTGCCGGGAAATCGTGAGGAGCATGCTGAAGGTCATGGAGCTTGTCAGGGAAAACATGTTGGAATTATCCCATGTATGTATGAAAGCAGACTCTATATTTATGGATAAAGATCTTGGCTGCCACTGGCCTTATCTCCCCCAGGGCTCTGACCATATCAGAAAGGATCTGGAAGGCCTGTCGGCCTGGCTACTTTCCAAGGTGGATTATGATGATTCGGAGGCAGTAAAATTCGTATATCATCTTCACTGGTGCCTGAGGAAGGAGGAACTTTCTGAAAACCTGCTGAAAAACTGCCTTTTAAGTAGTGGTGACAGCCCGTCCCTGGCCAGGGCCCGGACAGGCAGAAGGGAGAAAGAGGCGGACCTGGCCGAGGTCTGGACCGGGGCAGTTCAGGCCTTGGGAGAAGGAAGAGAAGCCGGGGACTCCCAAAAGGATAAGAAGGAGGCAGCCAGAGAGGTCTTGGCAGAGGGGAAAGAGGATCCAGTCCCCGAGCCAACCTCCTGCAGGACTGATGGGGGTGAGGCAAGGCCGACGGATGGAGAAAACCAGAACAAGGACCAGTCTATGAAACCATCTGCAACCGTCAGGAATAAGGCCCTCCGTGGACTTAGCCTGGGGATCTGTATCTGTGCCATTTTGGCTATGGCGGTACTTGCCTATATTGGAAATAGTTATGGTTTTACCCGGCTTAATGCCAGGTATATGATGGGCCTCCTCCTGTTGGCAGCCTGCAGCGGCGCCGCCTTTTTCAGACTATCTGCCGCCGGGGACAGGCAAAAGGCCAGGGAGCAGGAAGAGGACTGGGATGCTGGAGGAGAAGCAGTTACAAGGGAGAAGGAGGCTGTGGCTATGCAGGATTACTATAGGAATTCCGGAACTTCTTTCCTCCAGCCAGGACCGGAGGAAGGGAAGGTCTGGCCTGGCAGGGACCTGGAGTCTGTGGAAGAAGACGGGACTGTACTGTTAGGAATCCACAAGGAAGGAAGATTGCCGGCCCTGGAGGATATGACCTCGGGTGAATTGAGGATGATCCATACTGATCCATGGCACATAGGAAGCGATAAGGCCAGCTGTCATCTCTGGATCGACAGCCGGACCGTTAGCCGCAGACATGCCAGGATTTATCGGGGTAAAGAGAGTCAGGAGATACTGATTATGGATTTGAATTCTACCAATGGAACTAAGGTCAACGGAATCACCTTGCTTCCAGAGACAGCCAGGAGTCTTTCTGACGGGGATGTTATAGACATTGCAGACCGCCAGTACAGATACTTGTCTCCCTGAAAGGGGATAATAGGCGGTCAGGGGGCCCGGTCCTGCTTATAGGACCAAGGCCGGGACCCACTCTGATTTATGAAAATTGACAGATTTCCAATATGAATTA
The DNA here is from genome assembly GCA_002494165.1 of Lachnospiraceae bacterium UBA7026. Taxonomy (GTDB): domain Bacteria; phylum Bacillota; class Clostridia; order Lachnospirales; family Lachnospiraceae; genus Anaerobutyricum. The sequence continues at coordinate 26,408 of DLBH01000042.1, forward strand.
TAATGGTAGAAGACAATAGCTCCGGGACGAGGGCCGGAGCCAAAAAACTAAGGATAAAAGAGATGCCAGCTGTCAGGACGGGCCTGTTTTTGGGGACGGACCTGCCTTGCAGCTGCAGAGGGATAAGTATATGCAATTTATGAATGGACTACGGGACATGTTGATCAGACACGGCTATGAGAATATCCAGGGGACGGATGGCCTGTGCTGGAGGCTGAGAGACCAGGGAGAGATGGCCATCATACAGCTGGTGCCGGAGCAGCTGCCCGGTCAGGCCCGGATTCCCCTGGCGGACAGAGACCGGTGGGGAAGGGAGTTGGAGAGGCAGCAGATGCTGGTGGAGGGATGTAGGACCGACCGGCTCATGCTGGTCTTGATTTCCGGTCCTCCCTCAGAGGAGGAGATTCAGGAATTGGAGGCCTTCCCTGCTGCCTGGTACCTGGACAAGACCAGTGGTACTGTTTATCTTTATGAGCATCAGAGAGGAGATTTCCACCATCTCAGAGATTGGCTGGAGACCTTTGCTGAAGAGTATTTCCAGAAGAAAAAGGAATACGATAGAAATCAGTTTTTTAAGGCTCTGACCCCGGTCAACACCAGTCTGATCGCCATTAACATTCTCGTTTTTCTGTTTTTAAGTCTCATAGGGAATACGGAGGACGCGGAATTTATGTACCGGCACGGGGCCCTCACCTGGGATGCGGTGGCTGTAGATGGCCAGTACTACAGGTTAATAAGTTCCATGTTTCTCCACTTCGGAGCCAGCCATCTGCTTCAGAATATGGTGACTCTGGCCGTTTTGGGCAGGAGACTGGAAAGGGCTGTCGGGTCCTGGAAATACCTGGCTTTGTATTTTCTTTCAGGCCTGGTCTCTGCGGCAGCTTCCTTTTTCTTTACCCTGGCCGGGAACCCTTATGTGGTATGTGCCGGAGCCAGTGGGGCGATCTTTGGGGTTATGGGAGGTCTGCTGGCACTGATTTTTAAGTCTTATGTGACCGGCAGCGAGAGGAGAAGGAGTGAGATCGGTCTGAGAGGGATGATCTTTATGATCGTCTGTGCCATCTCCTATGGATTCACTGCTACGGATGTGGATAATGCGGCTCATGTGGGCGGCCTGCTGGCGGGCTTTGTCATCATGCTACTGCTGGATCTGCTGCCGGATAAAAAGAGTAAAAAGGATATGTGATAGCAAAAAGGATATGTGATAGCAAAAAGGATATGTGAGAGCAAAAAGATATGTGAGGGTAAAAAGGATTTGTGAGTGCAAAAAGGATATATGAGAGCAAAAAAGATATGTAAGTGCAAAAAGGATATATGAGAGCAAAAAAAGGCTGCCCGGCTATTATAAATAGCAGGCAGCTTTTGTGTTAAAGTTCTATTCTCCGGTCTAAAGCCCGGGAGAGGGTGACTTCGTCAATATATTCCAGTTCTCCTCCGATGGGGACGCCGCTGGCAATCCTGGTGATTTTGATTCCGGTGGGTTTCAAAACCTTGGTGATATACATGGCTGTGGCTTCTCCATCCAGGCTGGAGTTTGTGGCCAGGATGATCTCCTTTACCGGCCTGTCCTGGTCCGCATGCTCGATCCGGTCCATCAGTTCTTTGAAGCGGATCTGGTCAGGGCCCTTGCCCAGACTGGGGACCAGGGTGCCCTGGAGGACATGGTAGACGCCGTTGTACTGGCCGGTCTTTTCATAGGCGGCCAGGTCCTGGGTGTGCTCAACGACCATGATAGTGGAGTGGTCCCGCTTCTGGCTGGAGCAGATGGGGCATACTTCCGAGTCTGTTATGGTACAGCAGTACTTGCAGTAGCGGATCTTCTCTCTGGCTTCAACCAGGGTATGGGCCAGGTGGTCTACATGCTCCTGGGGCATGGATATGATATGGAAGGCCAGGCGCTGGGCCGATTTAGGCCCTATGCCGGGTAGCCTTTTCAGCTCCTCGATCAGAGCTGTTACCTGAGTTCCGTAGTAATTCATCAGAAACCAAATCCTCCGCCCATGCCGCCGGTGATCTTGGCCATCTGAGCCTGGCTGTCAGCTTCCATGGTGCGAAGGGCTTCATTGGTGGCAGCGAGGATGAGATCTTCAAGCATCTCGATATCATCGGGATCTACAACTTCTTCGGAGATTTTTACAGCGGTTACCTCTTTTTTGCCGGATACAGTTACCTTGACAACGCCGCCGCCGGCACTTGCCTCATAGGTCTTCTCTTCCAGAGCCTTGGTAGTCTCTTCCATCTGCTTCTGCATTTTCTGGGCCTGCTTCATCAGATTGTTCATATTACCAGGCATTCCGCCCTGAAAACCACCTCTTCTAGCCATAATTATTTTCCTCCATTCTTTCTTTCAGACAGACATTCCGTCAAAGTCTTCTTCTTATCAGCTAAATTATGTGTGTCATGTTTATGTATTCAAGGAGAATTCATCCCCAATCAATGCAAGGATAATACAATACATCCCTAATCAATGCAAGTACAGTATATCCTATTCCACGGTTATTTCCATATGGATCTTTTCCTGGATGCTGGCCAGGTCGATACGGTCTGAGGCCGCGGCGGAAGAAGAATCATTCAAATAGCATTCGAAAGACACTTCCCTGCCCAGATAATCAGACACGTAGGCTGACAGCTCCTTAAGCTTGCTCCCGCCGCTGGATGTAAAATAGGCCTTGGCGTTCTTTGCGGAAGCGTCCCGGTTCTCATCGAAATAAAGAAGGATAGAATCACTTTTATCGGTGACCGAAATCCGGGAATTCTTCAACATATTTTTCATCAGAACAGAAGGCAGGGAGGAGCGGATCTTGTACCACTGGTCGGACAGGGATTTGAGGTCCCTGACCTCCTGGGGGTTAAATCTTTCCTGCAGCCGGTCTTCCAGGCTCTTGGATGTCTGCGGGGACCTGCCGCCCCGGCTGCCATCGGAGGAGGCCGGGGAAGAACCTGCCGGCAAAGTGCCTGTTTGTCCTGGCTCGCCAGCCTGTCCCGGGACCGGGGATCCGGCTCCTGCTATGGCTCCGGCTGCTGCTTGGCCGGCAAAGCCGCCGGTTACGGCCATCTGGCTCAAAGAGGCCAGCCGGTTCTCCAGCTGGAGCATCCGCTGGGAAATGCTTTCATTATCTGCCTCCATATCCGGCCGGCAAAGCTTGATAAAAGCGACCTCCAGGAGAATACGCTTCTGGGTAGCATTCCTCAGCTGTCCGGATAAGGCGGACAGGTTTCTGATGAAACGGAGCAGGGTGGGGTTGTCGATCATGGAGGTCTCTTCTCTTAAGGCCTCTATGGCCTCGGGAGACATATCCAGGGAATCTTCGTCTCCGCCCTGGTCCTTGAGGATCATAAGGTTACGCAGGTACCAGAGAAAATCAGAGAGGAACTGGGACAGGTCCCTGCCCTCGGTGATGATCTGGTCTATGGCAGACAGGACCCTGGCAGTGTCTGCCGCCAGTATGGACCGGAGCAGACTGCTGAAGGTGGTCGTGTCTGCCGCACCCAGGACATCCAGAACCTTCTCGTAAGTGAGGGCCTGGCCCAGGTAAAAGGCGATACATTGGTCCAGGAGACTTAAGGCGTCTCTCATGGAGCCGTCCGCGGCCCGGGCTATGTAGCGCAGGGCCTTGGGTTCGGCCTCTATGCCTTCTTTTTCCATGAGGTCTTCCAGATGACCTTCTATGGTATCTACAGATATTCTGCGGAAATCGTACTGCTGGCAGCGGGACAGGATCGTGACAGGTATCCTGTGCTTTTCTGTGGTTGCCAGAATAAAAATAACATAGGACGGAGGTTCCTCCAGTGTCTTCAGCAGGGCGTTAAAGGCACCTGCAGACAGCATGTGAACCTCGTCTATGATGTATACTTTATATTTTCCCTCCGTGGGAGAGTACTGGACCTGGCTGCGGATATCCCTGATGTGGTCGACACCGTTGTTGGAGGCGGCATCGATCTCATAGACATCCAGGGAGGTCTGTTCGTTGATGGCACGACAGGAGGGGCAGGTATTACAAGGGTTGCCGTCGATGGGATTCTGACAGTTCACAGCTTTGGCATAGAGCTTGGCTATGGATGTTTTTCCCGTACCCCTGGTACCGCAGAACAGGTAGGCGTGTCCGATACGGTTGTAGATAATCTGGTTGCGCAGAGTGCGGACGATAGTGTCCTGTCCCTTGACTTCATCAAAATTGGCCGGCCGCCATTTTCGATATAAAGCTATGTAGGCCATACAATCACACTCCTTACATGCAGTGGGCCGGTCTGGTCGGGAGGGTCATGATTTACTGATCTCCCTGTAGATCTCCAAGGCAAGTTCACTCAGATATTCATAGTTATTATGCTGGGGCTGGTCAAGGACCAGGTTGAGCAGGGCCTTTAGTATGGTCCCAATCATTTTTCCCTCTGATATGCCCAGGGCCTTGAGGTCATTGCCGTTGATGGCCAGGTCTTTAAGGCTAAGACAGTCCTTCTGGGCCAGGATCTCCTGGTAGGCCTGCCGGGTCTCCTTGAGGGCGGTCAGCTTGTAAAGACGCATGTAATCACTCTGGGCAGACACATCGGCTTCCATCACATCAAGGAGATAGGGGAATAAATCCACACCTACCCGGTTGATGGTCTTGCGGACATGGGACCTGCCTGTGGTCAGGGCATTGTTAAAACGGACATCGTGGTAGGCGATCAGCTTAGTCACGCCTTCGATGGTACGGTTGTCAAATTTCAGCCGGCGGAGAATCTTTTCCGCCAGGGCAGCACCCTTTTCATTATGTCCCCAGAAGTGGTATATACCTTCCTCGTCAGTCGTGAGGGTTGCCGGTTTACCCACGTCATGGAGCAGGATAGTCAGGCGGAGCAAGGGGTCCGGCCTCACAGCCAGCAGGGCGTGAAGAGTGTGTTCTCCCACATTGTAAATGTGGTGGGGATTATTCTGGTCCGTCTCCATCATCTGGTCAAATTCCGGCAGGAAAATGCTGGTAAGTCCGCTGGACCAGGCATAGCGCAGGTAGTCCGGGTGTCTGGATACAAGAAGCTTCATCAGCTCCACCTGAATCCGCTCGGCGCTGACATTGGCCAGGAGGGCATATTTTTCCTCCATGGCATTCAAGGTGGCCGGCTCAATCTCAAAATTCAGCTGGCCTGAAAAACGGACAGCCCGGAGCATGCGGAGAGCATCTTCCTCAAAACGTTCCCGGGCCGAACCGACGCAGCGGACGATCTTATAGCGGAGGTCTTCCTCACCATGGAAAAGGTCGATCAGGCCGTCTGTGTCATTGTAGGCCATGGCATTGATGGTGAAGTCCCTTCTCATCAGGTCCTCACGAAGACTGCTGGTAAAGGTCACCTGGCTGGGATGCCGGTGGTCTTCATAATGGCCGTCAATCCGGTAGGTTGTAATCTCATAAGGGGTCTTATCCATCATCACGGTGACAGTACCGTGCTTAAGTCCTGTGTCTATGGTTCTCGGGAAGAGGGCCTTTACCTGGTCAGGCTTGGCAGAAGTGGTAATGTCCCAGTCCGCGGGCTCGATTCCCAGAAGACAATCCCTGACACAGCCACCGACGATGTAAGCTTCATATCCTCGGGACTGAAGCTTTGATATAATATAAGCTGCCTGTGAAGGCATAGTAATCTTCATTTTATCACGCTCCTTTAATCCATCATACCATAATAAGGAATAAATGCCCATCAAAATCGCAAGAAGCATACCGGCCGGACCGGGTGGCCAGGCAGAGACTAAAAGCAGCCGGCCCGATATAGCGGCAACAGCCAGTCCGGCAGGGTCTGAAGCAACAGTTTATATAGCCGGAACCAATCAGTCTGGCATGCCGGCAATTTATGCAGATGCCGGCAGCAGCTTAATGGATTTCGGTATCCTTATCATGGATCCGGGCGATCACCTCGTCTAACTGGTTGGTCAGGTGGGTCTTCATAATGGCCCTGGCCTCCTCCTGCCTGTCCTGGCGGATCGCATTGAGCAGGGCCAGGTGCTCCGTGACAAGAGTGGACCACTGTTGGATATCCTTGACATATTCCAGGCGGTAACGGTAGAATTGCTCCCGCAGGTTATTAATGATGGAGATCAGCCGGTCATTGTCTGTGGCCCGGAAGATGGCATCGTGAAAATGCTCATCCTTTTCGGCGATGTCCAGTACGTCTCCCTTATCCACTGCCTGGATGAACTCCTGGTGGAGCCGGGTTAACTCCTGGCAGCCTTCAGTACTTATGCGCTCACAGGCCAGGGAGACGGCATATTCTTCGAGTACCATGCGGACCTCCACCACATCCCGCAGGCTTTTTTCTGTGATGTGGGCTACCTGGGCACCCTTGCGGGGAACCATGATCACCAGGCCCTCCAGTTCCAGTTTTCTGATAGCCTCCCGGACCGGGGTCCTGCTGACCCCCAGCTGCTTAGCCAGGGAGACTTCCATAAGCCGTTCCCCGGGAGCAAACTCCCCGGTGATAATAGCCTGGCGGAGAGTGGTAAATACTACATCCCGAAGGGGTAGATATTCATTTGCATTTAAACTAAGAGAATGCTCCTTCATATATTTTCCTTTATCATTTCCTTTTCAGGATCTTCAATAATTATTTCCTGTATTTTTCTTTTTTCCTATTTCCTCAATAAGTTCTCTTTTAATATAATAGCGGGCTTATCCGCCCTTGTCCGGTTCCAAAGGCTGCCGGTCTGTCCCTTGAACAGTCTATCTAAAGGCTGCCGGCCTGTCCCTTGAACAGTCTATCTAAAGGTTGCCGGCCTGTTCCTTGAACAGTCTATCTAAAGGTTGCCGGTCTGCTCCTTGAACAGTCTATCTAAAGGCT
>DLBH01000042.1:33353-46813 GCA_002494165.1 Lachnospiraceae bacterium UBA7026
GGCCTGTCCCTTGAACAGTCTATCCCAAAGGTTGCCGGTCTGTCCCATGGACAGTCCATCCCAAAAAGTGTCAGTTCCGCCTCAAGGGGTTCTGTTCTGTCAGCTGCCGGTCTGCCTCAGGGCAGGAAGGCCTAGTGGAGGGATTTCTGGAAGGGGGCGATGACAGTCCCATGATGGACGATGGGGTCGGCGGAAAGGCGGGAGAGAGCCTGGGAGGCCCTGTCCTTGTCTGTAAAAATGCCAAAGACCGTCGATCCGCTGCCACTCATTAGGGAGGCTTCCGCACCCAGCTCCAGCATGGAATTCTTCAGGACAGTGATGTCAGAAAGACGGTTGCCAACGGCAGATTCCAGAACATTTCCCATGCGGGAAGTGATGCCCGGCAGGTCGCCTTCCCGGATCGCGGTCACCATGTCGTCTATGGCAGGATGGAAGGTCTGGTCGTCCAGTTTCAGATTCTGATATACGTATTTTGTTGACATGGAAAATGTCGGTTTAACCAGGAGGATCCAGCAGTCCGGTATGGGCGGAAGAGGAGTAAGGACTTCGCCGATTCCCTCAGAAAGGGCAGTCCCCCGCATAATGCAGAAGGGAATATCCGCACCCAGGGAAACTCCATATTCCATCAGTTTAGACTGATTGATGCCCAGGCCGAAAAGCTGGTTCATACCAACCAGGGCAGCGGCGGCATCGCTGCTTCCACCGGCAAGTCCGGCGGCCACTGGGATATGCTTTTCCAGGACTGCCTCTATGCCGTCTTTGATGCCGTAGTGACTGCGGATAATATCGATAGCCCGGTAGACCAGGTTATCCTCGTTGGAAGGCAGATAGGGCAGGTTAGTGGATATCCGGATCTCATTGCCGGAAATGATTCTCAATGATAGTCTGTCAAAAAGGCGGATCGTCTGCATAATCATACGGACATCATGATACCCGTCTTCTCTCCGCCGGACAACGTCTAAGGCAAGATTAATCTTAGCATAAGCTTTTAGATGAAGGGGCTGACTCATAAATTGTTCCTCCTCTGTATCTTGTATACAATAATTATAATGATATTTCCTGAAAAATCAAGACTGCCGGCAGGGTGCAGGCTATGGCGGATGATTTTTTGATTTCGGCTATAAAATTAACTTTAATTGTGATAGAATGGTTTAAATTATGGATAAAAATGGCCTGCTTTGGAGGGAAACTTTAATCGAAATTTCAATCCGGCCGGCCAGTGACATAAAGCGTAGATGGGAAAAGCCCCAAAGTCAAATACCTGAAAAGAGAGAAGGCAGGGGTTTTGAGTTGGCAGCTCAAAGGTCAGTAAGCCTGCATCAGTTAAATTGCAGGGGAAGAGAGAGCATAATCCTGCTATAGGCAGATTAAATGGGACAAATATCCTGAAAATATTAATAAAATGATAAAGCATAGCACAGACAGCTGGGCTGGAAAGGATGAGTAGAAGTGGATAAGCAGACAATAGCGATTATTATGGGAGGACGTTCATCTGAGCATGAGGTATCTTTGGTATCGGCGTCTACCGTCGCACAAAATGTAGATCCTGACAAATATGATATTGTTCTGATTGGTATCACCAAGGAGGGAGATTGGAAGCTGATTCCTTCTCTGGAATCGGTGGCAGACGGAAGCTGGCTGGAAAGCCAGACCGATGTGATTCTCTCTCCGGAAACCGGCAAGGGTGACCTGATCATCTTCAAGGGAGAGGACTTTCACAAAAAGCATATCGATGTGGTATTTCCCGTTCTTCACGGCATGTATGGGGAGGATGGAACCATACAGGGTCTTTTCGAGATGGCCGGTATCCCCTATGTAGGCTGTGGTGTTCTGGCATCTGCCTGTTCCATGGACAAGTTCTACACCAAGATTATTGTCAACAGCATCGGTATCCGCCAGGCCGGTTTTGTAGGAGTACACAGGAGAGACCTGAAGGATATGAACCAGGTGCTGGCAAGGGTGGAAGCAGAGATCCCCTATCCGGTATTTGTCAAGCCTTCCAAGGCCGGGTCATCCCAGGGAGTCAGCAAGGCTGAAAACCGGCAGGAGCTGGAGGAGGCCCTCCGCCTGGCCGCTAAACACGACTCCAAGATTCTTGTGGAGGAGACCATTGTGGGCAGAGAGATCGAGTGTGCTGTCCTTGGTAATGATCAACCTATCGCATCAGGTGTCGGAGAGATTCTTGCAGCCGATACTTTTTACAGCTATGAAGCCAAATACAATAATGCAGATTCCAAGACCATCGTAGATCCGGAATTGCCGGAAGGCAAGGCAGAAGAGATCAGGAAGGCGGCAGTTGAGATTTTTAAGGCCCTTGATTGTTCCGGTCTGTCCCGGGTAGACTTCTTCCTGACTAAGGATGGGGACCAGGTGGTCTTCAATGAGATCAATACCCTGCCGGGCTTTACGGCCATCAGCATGTATCCCATGCTCTGGGAGGCCAGGGGGCTTGACAAGAAAGAGCTGATCCAGAAGCTGATCGATCTGGGCATGAAGCGCTATGATGACTGCCAGGACTGACGGGAAGGATAAACCTTTGAGATCATCCAAAGAAAATGTTGAAAATAGGTCCATAGACAATACTGGGAAAAGTTCCATGAAAAATACTGAGCGAAAGCCCGTGGATAAGTCCCTGCGGACCCCGGTCCGGCTGAAGATTACCGGCCTTCAGACCGGAGAAGAAAAAACAGATCCAGTGGTTCTCATAGTCAGAGGTGAATACTATTGCAAAAAAGATGTCCATTACATTTTCTATACTGAGTATGGGGAAGGTGGGGAAGAGACCAGGAACCGGCTGACCTTCCGCCAGGGTCAGGTGGAACTGCGCAAGCAGGGTGCCGGCAGGTCGCTGCTGGCTTTTGAGACGGGCAGGAAGCGGGACTGTCATTATCACACCGTGGTGGGTCCCATGAGACTGGTATCTGACACGAGGAGAATCCACTGGGAGGAAGAGACCGGCAGGAGAAGACTGCACATGGAGTATTCCCTCCTTATGAATGACCAGCTTATGTCAGACAATGAGCTGGTCCTGGAGATGACTTTCCAGTAGAGCAGGCCTGGCAGAGGAGGGCATTTCCTGGATCATAAAAAGGTACGGGTAGTAGTATAATTAAAGAATAATAAAGAACTGGATAATAGAGAAGCAGAGAAATGGCTGCTGTACTAAATATGTGAACTGCTAAGATAGTTCATAAGTATTTAGTCCGGCAGCTTTTTTTTGATACAATAAAAGGAGGCGCTGGTGAGAACCATCCTTATTTACATTATAACAACACAATTAAGCTTGCAAAAGTAAAACAAATGCGATACAATTTCTAAAGGAAAGAAGGTGATTTGGATGGCAGTTAAAACAGCTAATTTTAACATGCGTATGGAAGAACAGAAAAAAGCAGATGCTGAAGCTTTATATCGGACTCTTGGAATGACTCTGCCTCAGGCAGTGAACATCTTTATTTCCCAGTCGCTTCTCGTCGGAGGGATTCCTTTTGATGTCAGACTCCCGCGGTTTAATCTAGAAACTGAGATGGCTATGAAAGAAGCAGAGGACATTGCTTCAGGGAAGGTAAAGACAAAATCCTATCATTCTGCCGGGGAGTTGTTTGCGGAGTTGGATGCTGAATGATGGATTTAAAAGACGACCGGTAAATTCCGAAAAGATTATAAACGCTGTAAAAAACGTGGCTTGGATATGAGTCTGCTTGAAGAAGTGATTAATACTTTGCTTAAAGGTCAATCTTTGGGTGAGAAATATCGAGATCATGCTTTGGTTGGCCGGTATACTGGCCATAGAGAATGCCACATACTTTCTGATTGGCTTCTTATTTATTATGTGGATAATGAAACACTTGTGCTGACTGCAGTGAGAACAGGAACTCACAGCGACTTATTGGATATGTAAATAAAGAAAATCATGTGTCAACTGAGCGGATTCCTAAGTAAGTTGTTTCAGCAGCACCCCATCAATAGATTACAAATTAACCTGAATTACTGATAAAAATACACAAAAAAAGGGCGTCAGCAGTAATTATCTGCCCATTTATAATGGGTTGGATCTTACTGTGACGCCTTTTCTTAATTTTTTTAAATATATCCTGAAAACATATCCTGAAAATATATCCTGAACCGGATGAGCAGCGTCCCAATGACATGTGTCTGGCCTTTGATGCGTTAGCTTTAGGCATGTGCTCTGGCCTATGATGCTTTAGCCTGAGCATGGGCCTGAGCCAAAGCCTGAGCCAAGACCAGACTGGGGAAGTTATTTCTTCTTCTTTTTCTTGGACTTGCTTCCGCTGTGCTTGCCGCTGTTCTGGTTGTTATTCTGGCCGGCATTCTTGCTGGCATTTTTTTTGGCTTTCTTTTCTGCAGCCTTGTCAGCCTCTTTCTGGTTTTCAGCCAGCTCCCTGGAAGCCTTGGTTCCCTTGCTGCGGAGCTTGTCCATGAGGCCCTTCTTCTCCGGCTCCGGAACCGGTGCCTTACGGAAGTTGTTGATGCTGGTGATGTAGATGCCGGAAACCATGGCACGGATCTCAGCTTTAACCGGGATCAGATCGTATACTTCCTCGTCGGCGATCAGGTTGGTCACACGGGGACCGATCTTGGCCTTGACTACCGGGACCTTAGCCCGGCGCATCCGCTTGGGTGTAGAATCAATCACGACCTGGGGAAGTCCGGATTCTTTCAGGGGCATCCGCTTTTTATCTATGACGAGCATGGTAACCTGCTGGCTCTGAGTCAATAGTTTTTCGCGGGACTCCGCCTGTTCTTTCTGAAGCTTGTTTCCCTTGAAATAAAGGTAGACAAGGACTCCGACCAGGACAGCCAGAACAACTGCCCAAATAATAATCCAAGTAGTATTCATTCCAAAACCTCCACTAATTCTAATTCGTGATCATATTATCCACAATTAAAAAGTCTAACATTTTTTTTGTTGCTTATCAAGTAAATTCTGAATGGATTCCTTTGTATAGTCAGAGGCGAACTTCCTCTGGGCCGGCGGCAGGTCTGTGATTACAAAGGGCTGGCCGAAGGAAATGTGTACCTTGGCCGGTTTGATCTGCAGGCCGGCATTGTTCTCAAAGATGTCCCGGGTTCCGCTGATGGCCACGGGCACTACCGGAGCCTTGGCCCTCTGAGCCATCTTGAGGGCGCCGCCCTTAAATTCACCCAGCTGGCCTGTCTTGCTGCGGGTTCCCTCCGGGTAGATGCACATAGTGTAACCATCTTTCAGGTAGCCCACGCCGGTCATGATGGTTTCCAGGCCTTTTTTGAGATCGCTCCTGTCCAGGAAAAGACAGTGGATCAGGCGCATCCAGGCCGCCAGGCCGGGAATCTTTTCCAGGCTGTCTTTGGCTACAAAGCCGATGGAACCGGGGCTGGTCGCACTGAGGACGACGATGTCAAAGTAACTGGTATGGTTGCCAACATAGAGACAGGCCTGGTCGGGAATATTTTCCAGACCGTCCACCTCAATCTGGGAGCCGTTGATCTCCATCAGCTTTTTAACGGCTTTTCTGATCTCCTGCCAGGCCAGGTCATTGCTCTGCCTGGGATCAGTCTCGGCCAGCTTTCTCAGGCGAATCCTGGTCGGGGTCGAGGAGATGAGATAGCAAATTAGGTATAACAGTGTGCGGATTGCTCTTAGATTCATGACGTTCTCCCTCAAATCCAATTAATTGATGGTAAATACGTTCCTAAGTAAGTCTACACAAGCCGGCCCGGCCAGGCTATCCGGTTTCTGCAGGACCGTCTCTGCAAACCGGTCCGGTTCAGCAGGTTTAGCGGCCGAAAAGCTTGGTGATGTCCCGAAGCCTTGTAGCCACATCGTGGGTCAGCAGCTGGCTCTGGAAACGGTAAGCCCAGTTGCCGTCTGCCACTCCCGGCACGTTCATCCGGTAATTGCTGTCCTGGCAGAACAGGTCCTGGATCGGCACGATGGCGTAGCGGGCCGGTGAGCCGAAGCAGGTGCGGATGAAATCCCAGCTGATCTGGCCGCCGTCAGTGTTCATGTAGCGGCGAACCTTGTCCCGGGCCTTTTCGGGGGCTGAATTATACCAGCCAGTGCTGGTGTCATTGTCATGGGTGCCTGAATAGCACACGCAGTTATAGGGCTGGTTGTAGGGCAGGTAACTGCTGTCCTCGTCCTCGAAGGCGAACTGGAGGATCTTCATGCCGGGCAGATTGTGGCGGTCACGGAGTGCCCGCACTTCATCGGTGATGATGCCCAGGTCCTCGGCGATGATGGGCAGCTCTCTGCCAAAGGTAAGTTCGATGGCCTTGAAGAAATCATCCCCGGGGCCGGGAACCCATTTTCCCTCCATGGCTGTCTCGGCGGTGGCAGGAATCTCCCAGTAGCTCTCCAGACCGCGGAAATGGTCGATGCGGACTATGTCGGAGAGGGCAAACTGGGTCTCGATCCTCTTCATCCACCAGGAGAAACCAGTCTTCTTGTGGTACTTCCAGTTGTAGAGGGGGTTGCCCCAAAGCTGGCCTGTGGCACTGAAATAGTCCGGCGGAACTCCGGCAACCACGGTGGGGAAGCCGTCCTTGTCCAGCTGGAACATCTGGGGCTGGGCCCATACGTCGGCACTGTCTGCCGATACGAAGATGGGGATGTCACCGATCAGGAGGACATCCTTCTCATTGGCATAGGTCTTAAGTTCTGCCCACTGACGGAAGAAGAGCCACTGGATAAACTTCTCATAGAGGATCTCCTGCTCTAATTCCCGGGCTATGACAGCCTTCTGGGTCTTGGTGGGCTTGCGGTACTTCTTCTCCCATGTGAGCCAGTAGGACTCTTCCTTGGAATTACGGATGGCCATGAACATGGCGTAGTCATCCAGCCAGGAGGAACTCTCAACAAAAAGGTTAAATTCATCGACCAGGCCGTGGTCCGGGTCAAGCTCCTGGAAATTATCAAAGGCCAGGTGAAGGATCTTATCCTTGTACTCCTTGACCATGGTATAATCAACTTTATCCTCCGGGAAGTCAGGACGGTCTTTAAGGTCCTCTTCTTCCAGCAGGCCGTCCAGAACCAGCAGCTCGGGGCTGATCAGAAGGGGCTGGCCGGCGAAGGATGAATAGCACTGGTAGGGGCAGTTAAACTGGCCCGTCGGTCCCAGGGGCAGGGTCTGCCAGAGATGCTGGCCGGCCTCCTGCAGGAAGTCTACAAAACGGTAGGCTTCAGGACCCAGGTCACCGATGCCGAAGGGTCCCGGCAGGGATGTGGGATGCACCAGTATGCCGGAAAGGCGGCGCATATTTTTTAACAGGGTATCTGCTTTCGATGTATCCATCATAGGGCATTAATCCTCCTTGGTTAAAGTTACTGAAATTTAGTAAAAATACTGTTTCATTATACTGAATTTCTTTTTAAAAGACAAGGAAATAAGTATAGAATGAACCATTCATTTTCTATTGTAAGGGAAACTACCAGCCAGGACGCTACAAAAGGCATGAATAAGGGCCGCCAGGCCATGAATATGAATTGATAAAGACAGGAAATAATGGTATAATCATTGGATAAGTCTTGAGTTATTTTCAGATTATTATAAATAGAAGACAACTTATTGCATAATATTTGACATAATATTTGCACGAAAAATATTAAGACATTTTACAGGGAGAAATAACATGAAACGAGAAAAGTTAGTGACAAGGAAGTTATCGCTTGCCCTCTGGCTTTCCATTATCCTCGTTGTATTTCTGGCAATTGTGGGCATGGTGATCCTGGATGACCTGCCCCATCTGGCCTACACCATCATCGGTGTGAGCGCCGTCTACCTGGTTGCCTCAATCATATATTATGAATATATGGACCGGATGCTGACGGGCGAGATCGCCCAGGCCGGGCAGGAGCAGAATGAGATCCGCAAGACAGTTATCCAGGAGATGCCGGTGGCTGTGCTGCTTACGGATGAGAATGGAAATGTCCTCCTCTATAATGACAGGTTCCGGAAGGAATTTGGCAGGAGAAGTGCCAAAAAGAATATATCCCAGATGTTTACTGAGATATACCGGAAGGTGCTGCCGGATGTGGGAGGCAGCAAAAAGTACCATGTTTCCGTGGAAGATAAGAAGTATTGTGTAGAGTGCACCAGCAGTATCCTGCTGGCGGAGGGGTCTGAGGAGACCGGTGGCCAGGCAGAGGAAGCCGGGTCCAGGACCGAGGCCTCCGGCAAGGGCCATGACCAGCAGGAAGGCAAGGACGAGGTGCTGACCTTCTGCTTCTTTGATGAGACTCAGTTTGTGGGCTATCAGGAGGAGGCCAGACAGACCAGTCTGGTGGCCGGCCTGATCTATCTTGATAATTACGAGGAAGTTCTTGAGAATATGGAGGAGGTACGCCAGTCCCTGCTCCTGGCAGTGATTGAGAGGAATATCGTCAGATATATGACCAATCTCAATGCTATCGTCAAAAAGTTTGAAAAGGATAAGTTCCTTTTTGTATTTGAGGAAAGGAACCTGGAGAGCCTGGTGGAATCCAAGTTCTCCATCCTTGATGATATCCGGGGAATCAGTATGGGTAATGACCTGGCGCCGACCCTCAGTATCAGTGTGGGCGTCCACGGAGACAGCTATATTGAGACCTATGAGAGTGCCCGTATGGCCATGGACCTGGCACTGGGCAGGGGCGGAGACCAGGCCGTAGTCCGGGATGGGGAGACCATATCCTACTATGGCGGCAAGACCCAGAAGGTGGAGAAGAGCACTCGGGTTAAGGCCAGGGTTAAGGCTCACGCCATGCGTGAGATCATGCTCACCCACGACAAGGTCTTTGTCATGGGTCACAGGAACCCGGACGCGGACTGTGTGGGAGCGGCCCTGGGTATCTACCGGCTGGCCAGAACCCTGGGCAAGAAGGCCTACATTGTTATGGACAAGGAATGTCCGGCCATCGAGCCCATCGTCAATGGCGTATTTGCCAACAACCATGCTGAGGACGACCCGGTATTTGTGACCAACGAAGAGGCCAAAAGCCTCAGGGATGAGTATTCCATGCTGGTTGTCGTGGATGTGAATATCCCCGGCATGACCGAGTACCCCGAATTGATCAGACAGATAAAGACCGTTGTTGTTTTAGACCATCACAGGCAGACCAGCGACACCATCAGTAATACAGTGGTATCCTACGTGGAGCCCTATGCTTCCTCCGCCTGCGAGATGGTGGCGGAGATCCTTCAATATATGCCCGACAAGATCAGGCTGCAGCCCATAGAGGCAGACGCCCTTTATTCGGGAATTCTGATTGACACAGATAACTTCGTCCTCAAGGCCGGAGTCAGGACCTTCGAGGCGGCAGCCTACCTGAGGCGGGCCGGCGCGGACGTGACCCGGGTCAGGAAAATGTTCCGGGAGGACATGGATCATTTCCGTATTCGGGCGTCCATCGTCAACCGGGCTGAGCTCTTCCTGGATGTCTTTGCCATATCTACCCTGGACGGAAGGGATATCGTCGGGCCCATCGTTTCCGGGGCCAAGGCGGCCAATTCCATGCTTGGAGTTCAGGGCGTCCGGGCCAGCTTTGTACTGACCCAGCTGGAGGAGGGCATTTATATCAGTGCCCGGTCCATCGATGATGTCAATGTCCAGATTATCATGGAGAAGTTTGGTGGCGGAGGCCACCTGACCATGGCGGCAGTCATGCTCAAGGATGTCACCTTAAATGAGGCAGTGCTCTCCCTGAAGGAAGTACTGAGCGCCATGACAGACAGCGGAGACATCTAAGCTTTGGGAGACAGACCTTGAATTAAGGGTAAAACTATGGTGAAGGTCAGGCCTGGTTATCAGGGCCGGTCTAGGTCTGGCAGGAGGTCATGTCCAGAAAAGATCCCCCCCTACTGATCATAGAAAATAATTTCAAAAATTATAATCAAAAAAACCATGGAATAATCTATAGAAAACAATCTATAAAGAAATACTCTATAAAGAAAAAATCCATAAAGAAATAATTTATAAAGAGATAATCTATAGAGAAATTATTCATAGAAAAGAATATTACTATTACAGGAGGACAGAACATTGAAGATAATCTTATTAAAGGATGTGAAATCTCTCGGAAAAAAAGGTGACCTGGTAGAGGTCAGCACCGGCTATGCCAGGAATTATATCCTGCCTAAGAAGCTGGGTGTGGAGGCTACAGGTAAGAATATAAATGATCTTAAACTGCAGAAGGCCCACCAGGACAAGATGGCCGCTGAGCAGCTGGAGGCTGCAAGAGAGCTGAAGGAAGAGCTTGAAAAGAAGGAGCTGGCCCTCAGTATCAAGGTGGGGGATAACGGCAAGGCCTTCGGAGCCATCTCCAGCAAGGAGCTGGCCCAGGCGGTTAAGGACCAGTTGGGCCTGACCGTTGATAAGAAGAAGATCGTCATCGATGAGCCCATCAAGACCCTGGGAAGCCATGAGGTTAAGGTGAAGCTGCATCCTAAGGTTACAGCGGCCCTCAAGGTTAAGGTTACTGAACAGTAGTCCTGGGGGAGTCCTGGGGTAGTCCTATGGGAGTCCTAATAGGAGTAGACCCGGATAGATCCGGAGATAAGAGGAAGACAAGCAGGCCAGGGACCTGGTTCCCGGGGACGGTTAGAAGCCTGAGTCATAAGGCAACAGGAGTTTACAGCGATGGCAGCAGTAGATGAGAATTTTGTCAAAAGAATACAGCCCCACAGTGAGGAGGCGGAGCGGTCAGTCCTGGGTTCCATGCTAATGGACCGGGATGCCATCGTCGAAGCGGAGGACATGCTCACCAAGGATGATTTCTACCAGCGGCAGTATGGCATTCTTTTTGAGGCCATGGTCCAGCTTTACCGGGAGGGAAAGCCGGTGGACCTGGTTACCCTGCAGAACAAGCTGAAGGAACAGGACCTGCCGGAGGAGCTTTCCAGCCTGGAATTCTTCCGGGACCTGGTGGCCATGGTTCCCACCTCGGCCAACATCAAGGATTATGCCCGCATCGTCCATGAAAAAGCTACCTTACGGGAGTTGATCCGGGTTACCGGTGACATTGGGAATGAATGTTATCTGGGCAAAAAGGATACGCCGGAGATTCTGGAACAGACAGAGAAAGACATTTTCTCGCTGCTGCAGAACCGCAACCGGATGTCTGACATGGTGCCCATCCGGCAGATTGTGATGGATACCCTGAATTCCATAGAGGAAGCCTCCAAGATGAAGGGCAGGGTGACAGGAATAGCCACCGGTTTTACGGAACTTGACTACAAGCTGACGGGCCTGCATCCTGCGGAGTTGATTCTGGTGGCTGCCAGGCCGGCCATGGGCAAGACGGCCTTTGTGCTTAATATCGCCCAGTACGCCGCCTTCCGTGACAACAGGACCGTTGCCATCTTCAGTCTGGAGATGTCCAGGGAACAGCTGGTCACCCGTCTTATCGCTTCGGAGACCATGGTGGATTCCCAGCAGATCCGGACAGGAGACCTGAGAGATTCCGACTGGGAGAAGCTTCTGGAGGGAGCGGCAACCATCGGTAATTCCAGGCTCATTATCGACGACAGCGCCTCGACCCTGTCTGAGATCCGGTCCAAATGCCGGCGTTACAGGCAGACGGAGAAGGTGGAGCTGATCATCATCGATTACCTGCAGCTTATGAGCGGCAGCGGCGGCCATTCCAATGAATCCCGCCAGCAGGAGATTTCCACCATATCCCGGTCACTAAAGATCCTGGCCAGGGAACTGGGCGTGCCCATCATAGCCCTGTCCCAGCTGTCCAGGGCCGTGGAAGCCAGACAGGACCACCGGCCTATGCTGTCTGACCTGCGTGAGTCAGGAGCCATAGAGCAGGATGCGGACGTGGTTATGTTCCTCTACAGGGATGAATATTATAATGTGAACACGGAGAAAAAGAATCTGGCCGAGGTGATCGTGGCCAAGCAGAGAAATGGCGCTACCGGCACCATAGAGCTGGTATGGCTGGGTCAGTATACCAAATTTGCCAATAAGGAGCGGTCCAGACTAAACTAGACAGTAAGCTGGCAGATCCTGGTCCCAGGAGCCTGGCGGATATATAATAATGAGAAATAAGCCGGCCAGCGCAGGTTTATATCAGCCGGCGCAGGTTTATATAGGATGTGCGAGTGAGCTAATTGAATATAATCCAATAAAAATAAAAGGGATAAGATAGTTCAGTTGGATATGATGCAGTTATAAAGCTTCAAGTGACTCGGTTGAAAATGATGCAGCTATGAAAGCTGCAAGTAGTCTGGTCGAATATGATCCAAAAATAGAAATACAATATTAGAAATGCAAATAGAAATGTAAATAAAAAAGAAGTTCCGGTCGGAACTTCTTTTTTTTAATATCTTTTCAGATAATCTTTGACATCAGTATGCTTCTGACTAAGATTCAGCAAGGTTCCCTAAGCCCGCTGTCCGTCAGACGGAAGCAACTTCATGCTTCAATTATTCCTGGGAAATAGCTCCAGCCGGGCAAGCGCCTGCGCAAGAACCGCAATCCATACAAGTATCGGGATCGATTTCGAACTTTCCATCACCCTCGCTGATAGCTCCAGCCGGGCACTCTCCTTCACATGATCCACACATGATGCAATCGTCAGATATTACATATGCCATAATTTGTTCCTCCTTGTTAATTCTAGATGATAAAAGTTGAACATAAATGTTCTGTACAGATATTTTATATCAGAATGTCCGGATTGGCAAGGATAAATTGAGAATTGTTCTTACTTAATTTGCCGCAATATATTAAATCTTATTTAACTATGGGCTGATTTGCTTGTTTTGCATAATATTCTCCTATATAATGTCTGTATTCATTTTGGCTTTAAAAAGATGTTATTTACAGAAATATTGCTTTTTTCGCTTAATAATTATAACAAATGAGGAGAATGTAATGTCCACAAGGAAAAAGGATCCACGCACATTTAAGATGATGCTGGTTACTCTTGCGGCTGTATGTGGATTAGTAGCTGTGATTATATTTGCTTTTCATAGCTTAAGCGGGGGAAAGACCGGTCAGCATGATCAGGAGGAAACCGGCCAGATTAGCAGCAGTCAGGCTGCTGAGGAAAATGGAGAAGGATTAGCCGACGATGCTTTCGCCGAGGTGGCGGGTCAGGAGACGGAGGCTGAAGCCAGTTCAGATTTGGGAGAGGAGGTCATGCCCCTGATCCAGGGAGACCCCACCAGTTCCAACCCCTATGGGAGGGTGTCTCGCCTTGCCTATACGAAGACCATCCGCTATCGGCAGGAAGATATAGAGGCCCTTGACGCAGATGGTCTGAGAATTACAAAGGCTGAGATTCTGGGCCGGCATGGCAGAATATTCAATGACCAGAATATCCAGGACTATTTTGAGGACCAGTCCTGGTACCACGCCCGCTACACAGCCCAGGAATTTGACGAAAATAGTCTTAATGAAGTAGAGAAGTATAATCTGGAACTGCTGGCAGCGGCAGAGCAGACGGTTTTTAAGTAGAATAGCACGGAACTGCT
>DLBH01000038.1 GCA_002494165.1 Lachnospiraceae bacterium UBA7026
ACGTGTCTTTTGACACCCTAATCTCAAATGGAAAAAATATTTCTATCAGGTGTTTTTAAGAGTAGAGAGGTCTTATCCCCTCCTGCCCAGCTGCCAGAAGGCCACGGCGGAAGCCGCCGCCACATTGAGAGAATCCACCCCGTTTTTCATGGGAATAATAACCGTGTAGTCACACTGGTCCAGGGTCTCCTCAGGCAGACCTTCTCCTTCATTACCCATGATCACCGCCAGCTTGTCCTCATTAAGCAGGGCCGGGTCATCGATGGGCCTGGCCTGGTCTGTCAGGGCCATGGCAGCCAGCTTAAAGCCCAGCTTGTGCAGCAGCCTGCTATAATGTTCTTCCTGGTCTCTCTTTCTGGTGTGGAGTCTGGTCCAGGGGACCTGGAAGACTGTGCCCATGGATACCCTGCTGGCCCGGCGGTAATAGGGGTCACTGCTGGCATGGTCAAGAAGGACAGCCTCCATGCCCAAAGCTGCGGCAGACCGGAATATGGCACCAACGTTTGTCGGATTTGTAACATTTTCCAGGACCACAATTCGCTTTAAAGAGGAACACAGGTCTTCCACCCGGGGCAGGTCAGGTCTTCTCATACAGCAGAGCAGACCCCGGGTCATGGGGATGCCGGTCAGGGAGGAAATCACCTCTGAAGGTCCGCTGAAGGTGGGGATATCCTGGCATTCTTCCAGAACCCTCCAGGTATCCTGGTCCACCTGGTTCACATCGATCAAAAGGGAGAGGGGCTGGCAGCCGGCTTCCATGGCCCTCAGAGTTACCTTGGGACTCTCTGCGATAAAAATTCCTCCAAAGGGTTCAAAATAGTGCCTGAGCTGGGGCTCCTTCAGCCTGGCAAAGACGTCCAGGCGGGGATCCTGCAGGTCCTGGATCTCAATAATTTTCATAATATACTGCTCCCATATAAATATACTGGTCTCATCTAAACAAGAAATCTATGGGTCATTCATTGGCCAGCAGATAATCTACAACTTCGACGATACCATCATGGTCATTGTCGCCCACCACCATCTGGCAGGTGTCAATAATTTCTTTTGTAGCATTGCCCATGGCTACCGAAAGGCCGGCCGTCTGTAAAACAGTAAGATCATTGTCGCTGTCCCCCACTGCCACCGTATCGGTCAGGCTCATACCCAGGTGATTACAAAGGAACTCCAGACCCTTACCCTTTGATACTCCCAGTGGGGATACTTCTATGGAAGTTTTTTCCGCGAAGGCGATGGTAATGGGGAAATCCTTAAGCCGGTCCCGGGACCGGAGCCTGGCCTCCGGATCTCTGTGGTAAAAGTTGGCCTTGCCGACCCCGCCGGCATGGTCTAAGGCATACTGGTTCATATTCTCAACCAGCGAACCTACTCTCTGGTACATGGGTTTGTAGGCCAATATGTGATAATCTTCCATATGGTCAAATTCCCATTGGCCCAGAACAGACTTGTTCTGGTCCATATACTGGACCATAACATCCTCAAGAAGGATGGTCCTGGCCACTTCTCTTCCCAGGTCCTGGGTCAGACTCTTGTAAAATATGGTTTCTTTTTTATTGAAGTCATAGATCATGGCGCCACTTAAGAGGATGCCGTAATCGATGAATTCCTCGATCTCCTCCGGGTAATCAGAAAGTTCCACCATACCCCTGCCGGTAGACAGGGCCACGATTCCACCTAAATCGTGAAAATGCTTCAAGGCCTCTCTGGTCTTTGGTGAGATCTTTTTCTCAGAATTCAGCAGGGTACCATCCATATCCAGGGCCAGTAATTTATTCATATAAAATACTCCTTGCTCTAATAATATTAGGATTGCCATCCTAGTCTCAGGTCAATAGTATTTTTGATTATAGCATATATTTTTCATCTTTAAAAAAATAATTATAACGGAAGCCGCAGCTTCTTCTGCCCTGGTCCACCCGGGGCTTCTGCTCTGATCATATATTCTGCCTGCTGCCAATACCCTATCTATCTTTTCCTGGCAGGGGAAAAGCTGGCTAAAAGGAAGGCTTGCAATTATTCCAGGTCTTTTATAAACTATAGTCGTAAACTATAAATATCAGTCGGGCCGGCCCATGTGGGGTTGCAGGGATTTCCTAAAGCCCGGTGGGTATCCGGTATATGGGGCTGTTCATTCCCATGACTGCAGCCAGGAAGGACATAGCCTCCTCCCCATCTTTGAAAGGAGTGTTTAGAATGATTGAAAAAGGAAGAAAGCAGGACCTTTACGAAAAGTTCTGGGAAGACACCATCACAGCCATGACCGGCAGACCGGACTGGCGGGACGCCCTGAACAAAGAGGAGAAGGACTATATTTCAGGCTTAAACCGGGACAAGCAGGAACAGGAGATCATGATTTTTGACGGTATCGTTGACTACCGGAAGAACTGGTAAGCTTTGTGGGTCTTCTGGCAGGCAGATTCCAAAAGGGAAGCCGGATCCCGGGTTTATCGCAATAATCCATACATACCAAAGGACAAGACCATTTAGAACAGGCCTTGTCCTTTTTTCTGTTATTTTTACTTAGTTTTCATGCCGGTTTTTTGTGAGAAACCGGCTGAGTGCCCCTTTAAAGGCCATTTGTCCAGTCTTTGCAGGCATGGTCCCCCTGATTAATTCCGGATTGACCAGTCCCCTGACTGGCTGCCGGCCTGGCCAGACAGTACTTTCTGAATCGTCTGACCTCAGCCTCTGTAATTCCAAGAACCTGGTAAAAATACCGGTCCATGCTTTCGTAATTATCCTCGATGGCAGATAATGCCGCCTGGAGGTATTCTTCTTCTGCCAGAAAGACACCCTGGATCTTTCTGGCCTTTCTCCGGCTTCTGCTGGCCAGCAGAACCAGCAGATAGTATTTGCCGGCTCTTTTTGAGGCCACCAGGTTGGTCATGAGATAATCTTCAATGATAGTCTCACGGTCACATCCCAGAAGATGCAAAAGAAAGGCGGATACCAGACCACAACGGTCCTTACCCTCAGAACAGTGCCAGAGGACACCGCCGCCCCGGTGGTTCATGATGGTCAACAGGACTTTTTTCATCTGGGTCCTGCAGCTTTCCTCATTGACAATCAGCCGGTAAAGGTCACGGAAATCAGGAATTTTATCAATATTTTTTATGATATTTCCGTCATCTTCATGGCTCATTCCCAGCATGGCTTCTGTAAAAACAGGTATGTGAAGGTAGTCTATCCCCTCTACTCTGACATCCGGTTTCTGCCTCACTTCCCTGTCGGTTCTCAGATCGATAACCAGGTTAACCTTATAGAGGTCCCTTAACTTCTCCAGGTCCTGTCTGCTGGCCCGGCTCAGCTTGGCAGACCGGATCAGGTGTCTTCTCCTGATCCGCCGCCCCTCCTGGTTGATCAGGCCTCCCAGATCCCGGCAATTACTTATGGTCTTCAGTGATATTATTCTTTGCTTCATACAATCATTCCTGTTCTAATCATCCATATTCATAAAGGTTAAATCCATTTTACCTATGATTTTTGCCAATCTATTCTTCCATCTCCATATAGGCCCTGACCACTTCTTCATACTCAATGTGATTGCGGATCTCCTCCACCTGGAAATCATCCCCGGTCATGTGGTAACGGTAGATATACTGGCCCTGGCCGGACAGACTGTCCCCTTCTACTACGGCACTGACTACATAGGTTTTCTTCTTGTATTGGAATTCATCGACGATGGCCATCTCCACATCCCTGCCGTCCCTGGCAGTGATGTGAAATGTCACATATTCTTCTGTTGTCTGATCTGGTTTCTTATCTTCCATCCTGTAAAACTCCTGTCTTTAATTATATTTACTTATCTTCTATTTACTGATCCAGGCAGATAATGGCCGCCATAGTTTCCTCTCATTGGAAAATGCTTTTATCTGTTAAGTATATTAACAAGTCATGGAGGGAAAGACAAGCCGTATTTGCCTGAAAGGCTGATTTAGCATCCTGCCTTGACTCAGTCAGCAGGAATTGTTTATAATTTTAATAGCTTAAAAATGTGGGTTAACTGGCCGGCTTTTGATCCCCTCCCTGGCAGTTCTGGTCCGGACAGGCAGTCTGATTCCCGCCGGTGGTTTTGGGGCCGGGGCGTCGTCCAATCTCAGTTTTCTGCTGTCAAACCCACTCTTATAAAAAGTTAAAGGAGATATGGCTAATGCGAACAATTATTATAGGTGACATCCACGGCTGTTATCATCATTTTATATCCTTATTAAAAAAAATAAATTATAAAAAGAAAAAGGACCGGCTCATCCTCATGGGTGACCTGATGGACAGAGGACCCTGGTCCCATGAGATGCTCATGCTGGCCGTCCGTTGGAGAAGAGAAAACCCGGACCGCTTTTTCATGATCCGGGGTAACCATGAGCAGATGATCGTGGAACAGGATAAGAGTCTGGAGCGGCAGCTGATCTGGCACTGTGTGGGCAAAGGGACCACCATCCGGTCCTTCCGCCACCACAGGGACAGGATGGAAAACTATATTCCCTGGATTCTGAAACATATGCCCATTTCACTGGTCGATCCAGATTTTCAGTGTGTCCACGCCAGCATCGAAAACGAGGATGTCAATAAAAACTCGCTGGATCTGCTGGTAAAAGACCACTCCTGGTCTAAAAAGAACCTTTACCAGGGCAAGCTGACCATCATAGGCCATACACCACTAGATGAGCCCACCTACTATGACGGCAGCGGTAATCCCGGAATCTATCTTGATTATCATCAGTGGAAGCCGCTTCCAAAGACAGGGGCTATCTGTATTGATACCGGCTGCGTCTACGGAAATAAATTGACGGCCATGATCATAGAAGATGGAAAATATTGCCTTGAGATGGTTCCCGGCACCTGTTACTTCGATGGAAGTTCAGAAAATTATATCAAGTACGTCAAAAAAGTATGCCATTTGCCTGAAACAATTCAGGCATTCTGTGATAAAATATAAACAGACTTATTAATGTATTTATTTTGGGGGATTCTATATAAATGGTTCTCCCCTGTCAAATAATTTGGAGAAGAGGCATAAAGATGATCAAGATTACTAAGGATAATATTATACCATATATCAAGGAACACCTGCCTGAATTTGATGATACCGTTCCCATTAAGGTCAGTGTTATGGGTGAGAATCCCGAGGATGACGAGGGTGAGCGGGATGGTCATATCAACTTCGTTTTCAAAATCCAGTCCCCCGCCGGCAACTATGTTTTAAAGCAGGGCCTGTCTGATCCCAGAAATCTTCATAACGGGGCTACCGTGGCCTCCTATCGCAATGAGACGGAATGTGATACTATGATGATCCTCCAGGATATTGTGCCGGAATATGTCCCCCGCATCCTCTTCCAGGACCGGGAAAACCATATCTTTCTTATGGAGTTCATAGAGAACCTGAAGGCAGTCCGCTTCCAGCTGATCCAGGAAAACCAGATTCCTGACCTGGGCCGGGAGGTGGGCACTTTCCTGGCAAGGTCTTCCTTTTACACTTCGGAATATTTCCTGCCCAGGGCCAACTTCCGGTCCATGCAGTCCAGATTTGAGAATACAGACCTGCGCCAGATCATGGAGGATGGTATCTTCCTCTACCGCTTCGGCGCTGACTTAGATCCCGATTACGCCCAGAGCTGGGAACGGTTCCGCCAGATCAGCGATGACCCGGCCTGCCAGACCAACCGTCTTCTTTTAAGAAGGAAATTTATGACCCACTCAGACTGTCTGATTCACAGCGATTTCCACACATCTAATGTCTTCCTCTCCGATGAGGGCATTAAGATGCTGGACTTCGAATTCTCCTTTATGGGTCCTTTCGGCTATGACCTGGGATACTTCACAGGAAGCCTGATTGCGGCCTACTGCGCAGCCTGTTTCAAGGACTACCCTTCCGAGGCAGACAGGCAGCAGTGTAAGGTCTACCTTCTCTCCACCATCAAGATGATCTTTGAGAGCTATAATAAGACCTTCAAGGAATGCTGGGTCAAGGACGCTAAAGAAGAATACCAAAACCAGGAAGGCTTCCTGGACATCATCCTGAAAGATGTCCTTCAGGACGCCGCCGGCTACACAGCCATCACCAACTGGTGCCGGACCACCGACGTCTTCGGTCTCCCTGAGTACGAAGCCATAAAAGACCCGGAAAACAAAAAAACAGCCATGGCTATGGCCGTTCTCATGGACCATCAGATGCTCCTGGTCCGCGAAAGCTTCAAAACCGTCGATGACCTCATCGACATGATCATCCATTTTGAAAAAACCTTCCTTCCCCTCATCGTGTCTTAGAAGGAAATAATAAAACAAAGGCAGACTGACCATTAGAGCCAGCCTGTCTTTTTTAATGCATAGTCTCTTCTATTTCCTTTTATTAATCAATCCTCTGTTATAGCTCGGTTTAAAAACCTCTTATCATCCTCATACTAGGAATTAACCAAAAATCTCAGCAGCCTTCCCGGCAAAACGTTTGCCAAAAAGGATAAAATAATCTTTATAATACTCTATGCCGTTATGCTTTTCCTTATTATTGTTGACAGCCACAGGTCCAAGATGGAAATAACTGCAAGTTTCATAATAACATTTCCCTTTTATTCATTTGTCGGACTCTCTTCCCGGGCCGGGGCCTCAGCCAACCCTTTCTTGATTTCCACCTTATTGACCAGCCGCTCAAACCAGATCTTCAGAAGGGCTGCCGTCGGGATGGCACAAACCATACCGAAAAGACCACCAATCTTACTGCCTGCAATCAAGGCCAGGGTCGTGATAATGGCATGGACCTCAACACTGTTGGACAGGAGTCTGGGGTTGATAATGGCTCCATCCAGAACCTGGACGACTGCACAGACAATCAAGCCTAAGACCATAGACTTATAGTCGCCTGTTAAGACACCGGACAAAATGGTCATGACATAACCCAGGATGGGTCCCATATAAGGAATCAGGTTACCAATGCCGCACACGACACCGATCAGAACACTGTAATTGACTCCCACCAGGGAAAGGGCCACGCTCATGATGATTCCAACAACCATACCATCCGTCATCTCACCGCGGATATAATTACTGAATACACTTCCAATATCATCCAGCAGACCTCTGGCCGTCTTATTTACCTTTTCAGGCAGCAGGGTAAAGAAAGCATGGCTCCAGTAAGCGACGATCTTTGGCATATCCAGCAGGAAATACACAAAGAATAATACTGCAAAACCGATGGTGATGATTGTGCTGGTGAAACTGTCTACAAAGCCCATTACACTGTTGACGGCACCGCTGTGGTCTGTGGAGTTTAAGGCCTTGATGACTGTCGCCTCCAGATTATCATAGGTAGATTCCGGCAGGCCCAGCTTCAACATCAGGTCTTTCAAATCCTGCTGGAAATGAAGAACCTGGCTTTTGGCTCCGTTTATTACCTCCATGACACTGATATCCTTTAAAGAGGATATTTGCCTGGTAAGTCCAAAGGTTATGGCTACAATGATGATAATAAAAACCAGGAGAATGAAAGCAATTGTAAGAACTGCCGCCAGATAATGGGTTCCTTTTTTCATCTTCCGGAGTTTTTCAAACCTGGTGAGCCTTTTTTCAATCATTCCAGTTACAGGAAGCATCAGGTAGGCAATGACGAAACCGATCACCATGGGAAGGACCAGGGAAACGATCCAGTTCAGGGCATCTCCCAGAACCCCCTTGACCGTTCCAAAGCCGGAAAAGAAGGAGATCAGCAGATAGGTTGCGACTATGGTAAAGATTACGTAAGCTGATATTTTCAGGTATTTTTTATCCAGCTTACTGCTGAATTTGTTCATAAAACCATTTCCTCCAGTAAGTGTTTAAATAGACGCATTAGATTCCCGGGCCCCAGCTCGGGAAAGCAACCCGGTCAGATATAGGACACTGTCTCTTCCAGGTCTTTTCTATTGTTATGGTTGGCAAGGGGGCCGGCTCCTTCTGCTGCGTATCCCAGGTCTAAGAGCATGAGAATCTCCTCATTTTCAGGAAGACCCAGGTCTTTTTTCAGCTGGTCGGGATCAAAGCGGTTGAGCCAGCAGCTGGCCACTCCTTCGTCGGCCGCGGCCAGCATCATATGGGTGGCAACGATGGCTGCGTCCTCCTCTCCTGATGTCCTCTTTTCTCCCGGATAGGTATATACATTTTCACGGTCAAAGGCAACTACCAGGACTGTGGGTGCCCCGTAACGGCAGGGTGTAATCTTGTCGATCACAGCCAGGGCCTGGTCGGACTGGGCCACATAGATATGCTGCTCCTGCAGGTTTTTAGCTGTCGGAGCAAGACGGCCTGCTTCCAGGATGGCCTGAAGCTGGTCCTGGCTGATCTGTTTTCCATCATATTTTTTACAGGAATATCTTTCCTTGATCACATTTTTAAAATCCATAATTTACCTCCTTATTCTTTCGTTTATTCTACCACAAAACCACTGATCTTGTTAAGAAAATATGTGAGTTCACCTTTGGTCATAACCTTGTACAAAAAAAGTCCATTCTTTTATACAATATTATCTATTGTCCGAAATTAATAAATCCAATATAATAAAATCATGAAAAGATACATTTTATCATTTGCCATGTATCTATGTATCAATGAGTAAATGTATTCTTTAGTAGCATGTAGTCAATATATAAGGATCATTTGACTAAACTGTTTTTTTCAAGGGTATATTTAATAAGGAGTGTGTATGGAAAGATTGAATGCGGCATCAATTGCCGAGATTGACAGAATCGTCGCTGAACACAGGAATCAGCCGGGACCCTGCATTGAGATCCTTCATGAGGTGCAGGATTCCCTGGGTTATATTCCTTTTGAAGCGATGGAGAAGATTGCGGTTGCGACTGATACCAGTGTGGCCGAGGTCTACGGTATTGTTATGTTTTATTCCCAGTTTACCACTGAACCCAAGGGCAAGCATGTCATCAATGTCTGTCTGGGTACTGCCTGTTACGTTAAGGGTGCCCAGCAGCTGGTGGACAGAGTCCAGAATATGACCGGGGCTGAAGTCAATGGAACTTCCCCGGACGGGATCTTCTCCCTGGATGCTACCAGATGTCTGGGAGCCTGTGGTCTGGCTCCCGTTGGTATCATCGACGGAAAAGTTTATGGTAATGCCCTGCTCGACAACTCTTTTATGAATGCCATCCGCAAATTAAAGCGGGCTGAAGAAAAAGCGAGGTGAGACTATGTCAAGAAGAATTTCAACTCCCGTCGATTTGCGTGTTTTGAAGGAAATGTCCCGGGAACTGGTTCATCTTCGTCTTGGCGAGAATGTGGAATTATCTGCTGATGATTCCTTTATGAATATCCTCTGTTGTGCAGGTACCGGCTGTCATGCCGGCAGTTCCGACCAGATCATAGAAAGATTCCAGGAACTGATTGAGGAAGCCGGTCTCAAGAACAAGGTACAAGTTATCAAGACAGGTTGTTTTGGTCTCTGTCAGAAGGGACCCATCGTAGCTATTTACCCCGACAAAGTCTTCTATACCCATGTCAAGGTTGACGATGTGGACCAGATCGTCCGCGAGCATGTCATGGGCGGCAAGGTCGTGGAAGAGCTGCGGATGTTTGATATTGATAAAGAGACAGAGAGAAAGATCTTTGATATTGACAAGATCAAGTTCTATGAGAAGCAGCAGCGTATCGCCCTGCAGAACTGCGGCAGGATCAATCCTGAAAATATCGACGAGTATATCGCGGTCGGCGGCTACGAGGCTTTGGGCAAGGTTCTCACTTCCATGTCTCCCCAGAATGTTATTGACGTGATCAAGAAGTCCGGTCTGAGGGGCCGCGGCGGTGCAGGCTTCCCCACAGGTACCAAGTGGCAGTTCGAGAAAAACCAGCCCGGCAATGAGAAGTATGTCATCTGTAACGCTGATGAAGGCGATCCAGGTGCCTTCATGGACAGGTCTATCTTAGAGGGAGACCCCCATGCTATCCTGGAAGGTATGGCCATCATGGCTTATGCCGTTGGCGCTCACCATGGCTATATCTATGTCCGTGCCGAGTATCCCA
>DLBH01000065.1 GCA_002494165.1 Lachnospiraceae bacterium UBA7026
TCGCAGGCCTGACCGATGATGATCGGACCCGAACCAATGATCAAAACCTTATGTATGTCAGTTCTCTGTGGCATAAAGTACCTCCTTTGGCATTATGTACATATCCAAACGCAGTGAAAGCGCCCTGGTATCCTTTAACTCTTCTAATTAATCTATGTAATGTTAGCACCATAAAAAATGAATGTCAACGAAATAATCTTTTACTTTACGCTCTTTATATTGTAAAAAAAGACGGAATTCGTTATAATAAAACATGAGAAGGGGAGGGGAATCTGGTTTATGGACAAGTTAAGGCAAAAGCATTTTCTTATTATCATTGCCGCCGTGACCCTGTGCAGCTGCAGTGTCGCACTTTCGGGCTGCAAACAAACCAAGGAGGGAAACCAGTATGTCGGCGACTGGACCGCCATTGAAGGCGAGTACCAGGGCCAGTCTTTATCCAAAGAAGAGCTGAGTTTCGGCTTCTCTCTCTTTGAGGACGGCAGCTCAATCATCAAGTCTGGAACGGACAGTTCCGCCGGCAAGTGGAAGATGGCTAACGGAGGTATTCAGCTTCTCAACAGCAACGGCTATCCCATGAACATGACCGGCATGGCCCAGTATCTGGTCTGGGAGGACAACGGCACAAAAATTACTTTTGAAAAGCAATAAGCAGGCGGGCAGGACAGATCCTGCCCGTTCCTTTTTATAGGAAAAGGACAGGATTCCCCCAGGGCTCCTGTCCTTTTTCAGCTTCAGCCTGGATAATCCTCCTCAGACTGTTCCTTTATTTTTTTTGTCTGATGCTTTCTTTCAGGCTCTCATGCCCTGGAACGGCTGTAGGAAAGGACCGCCTCTGTCATCCGGATGGCCCGGATATTTGTCCGGACGTCATGGACCCTCACAAAAGAGCAACCCTTCATCCTGCCTATGACAGTGGTCGCCGCCGTTCCTTCCTCCCTCTGGTCCACGGGAAGATCCAGGGTCAGCCCAATGACAGACTTCCTTGATGTACCAAGGAGAAGGGGACAGCCAAAATCTGCAAGTTCCTCCAGCCGGGCAATGATCTCCAGATTATTCTCATAGCTTTTCCCGAAGCCTACGCCCGGGTCAAGGATAATCCGGTCCCGGCCAATCCCCGCTTTGCCGGCAAGGGTAAGGCAATCCTCCAGGTCTTTCTTTACATCCGTCATGAAATCCCCGTATTCCGCCCTGGCCCTGTTATGCATGAGGCAGCAGGGTACCTGGTAGCCGGCAATCACTTCCGCCATCCTTTTATCGTATTTCAGCCCCCATATATCATTAACCATATGGGCACCGGCCTTTAAGGCCGCTTCTGCCACCCTGCTTTTGCAGGTGTCCACGGAAATGACGGTATCGTACTCAGTCCTGAGTCTCTCAATCACCGGAACGACCCGCTCAATCTCCTCCTGGTCCGGGACTGGCCGGAAGCCGGGTCTGGTGGATTCCCCGCCAACATCGATAATGGCCGCTCCCTGGCGGATCAACTCCCCGGCATGGGCAAGGGCCCGGTCTATTTCATTGTGGCGGCCTCCATCTGAGAAAGAATCCGGCGTCACATTCAGTATGCCCATGACATACATATGTTTCTCTGTGTCAAAGTCTTTTCCGCCAATCTTCATAGATATTCCTCTCTATTAAACAGTAAATATCAGCGCTGGTCCGGCAGCTTGTCAGGGCTCATATAGCTGAGCTTAAGCCATCCGGAAAGGCCTCCGTATTCGACTCTTCCCCAGCCCTTGTGGAATTCCAGGACAAGGACTTCCTGGTTCTCCGGAACCTTGCCCAGACTCTTGCTATGCTCGTCCGGCTCCTGTCTTAAATTGATGCCTTCCGAGGATCTTAAGGATTCCACTTTCCAATATTCAGAAGGATAACTCCCCATAAAATACATATTGATCCAGAAGGTCTCCCCCTGGTCGGTCACCCGTCCCCAGCCATGGTCCAGCTCCTCCACAGTGAATTCCTCCCCATAAAGGAGGCCGCTTCTTACCACTTCACTGGCCATATCCGGCCGGGCATAGCCCTGGATTCCTTTTTCTGTCATGGCATTGACATAGACCAGGGTCCCGGGCTTTATGTAGATGGCTTCCCTGGTCAGGACCAGGACATATTTGTCTGACAGCCATCCGTCAAGGCCACAGTAGGAAGCATGAACCCATCTTAGGTCATCCAGTTCTGTGAACTCTGTAACCTGAATACATTTTCCTTCAGGGAAAAGCCCTGTCTGCTCTGAGCTCCCTGGCCCGCTGTAAAAGGGGACCCCATCAAGAGAATTACTCTTTTTAGCCAGCAAGGTTCCCGGGTATGGCTCTACATCAAGCTTTTCCAGGTCAGCCTGGCCACCAGTCACTGTCCGGCGCTGGACCATATTATGTTCCTTCATGTACTGCCATGTACCAAGGCAGGCAGCCACCAAAGCCAGGACCCCCAGCAGGCTCCACAGGAGGGAGAAAATCCCAGGGACAGGTTTCTTTTCTTTCCGGTCTTTTCCGGATGACTTTCCCTGCCTCTTTTTGGATATTTCTTTCCGGTCCCTGCCGGCAGCTTTTGCCTGATCTCTGCCGGCAGCTTTTTCCCGGTCTCTGCCGGCAGCTTTTGCCTGGTCCCTCCCGGCGGCTTCCTCCTGGTCTCTGTCAGCAGTTTCTTTATACTCTCTGCCGGCAGCTTCTTTCCCATCTTCTTTGACCTGGGAAGGTCCACTGTCTGTCTTACCGTCAGGACTACCGGTCTTTTTAAAAAAGCCGGATTTATTATTTCTTTCACTCCTCCGCCTGCGGCGGCCTGGGGAAAGTCCCTTTTCCTGCTTATCATTAACCTGCATGTCAATTCACACTCCTGACCTTATAAACCTCAAAAAACAGATTATTTGATGTCATGAACTCATCGACAATATCTGCCTGGACCCTGTCCTCGTCTTCAATGCCCATGAGCCGGGCAATGTTTTTACTGCCCTGGGTGATCAGATATACATCCTCCCTAAGCAGGAAGGAAGAAGCCAGGTTGTCGGTACCGGCAGCCTTCAGCTTCTGGTCATAGACCGGACTGTAGGCCATCCAGCTTCCTGTAAGGAACCAGTTACCCTGATGAAGATCATCCCCGGGGCCGGTTCCCTTTGTTACACTCCTGGTATCAATAACATAGAATTTGTCCGGGTGACTGCCGCAGTAAGCTGCCACCTCCGCTTTCTCGGACCCGGCGGCCAGCTCCTGTCTCTGGACCAGAGCCCTGGTCTCTATGACCGGCTTGATGGGGTCTGTCCTCAAGACGAGAGCCAGCAGAATAAGCTGGACCAGGAAAGGAATCCTGCTAAAAGGTTTTCCCCTCCACTGGCCGGCCAGCCTGGCCGCCAGGGCGAAGCCTGTAGAAAAGGTCAGCAGCCAAATGGCCTCTTTGACTCTCAGGGGAAATCTGCCATTCATGGCCAGATAGACCCATTCCAGTCTCACTACCACAGCCGTAGCGACTATGGACAGGAGCTGCTGTAAATGGCTGAAAAAACCCCGGTCCCAGCAGAAAACCAGGCTGACCGGAAAAAGAACCAGCAGCAGAAGCCAGCAATACCTGGCTGCATTTACCAGGCTGCTGTTGACATCCTCTGACTCCGTCATGTACTGGTCCGCCGTGGGAACGGCGGCCAGTGCCCGCTTGCTCAGGGCCTCGTCAGGCTCCTGGCTTCTGACATAATTGTAGGTTTCCTCAACCCAGTCTGTCCTGAAGCCGTCCACCAGGCAATAGGTGTAGTTGGCCATGGCGTCACGGACACTCTCGCTCATACCTATGGACTGGTAAAAATCCATGGCTTCCTCATACTGGGGAAAGCCGGCATAATCCTGCAGATAGGCCCTGGCATGATTGTAGATCAGGTATCTTTTCCACTGGTTGCTGCCGTAGGCCCTGTTGTCCATCTGAAGGACGCCAACAGCCAGTATGCCTATCATGGCACAGAGAAACCAGGGTTTCCAGGACTTAAAAAACCGGCGGTTATATTTTATCAGAAGTTCAATGCCCAGAACCGGAAGAACCATATAAAGACAGGGCTTGCGATAGCTCCAGGAGGCGGTCATCAAAATTGCCAGGACAGCAATATTCCAGGGTCTCCACGCCTCTTCCGGGCTCTCGAAGGCAAAGTACAGGACAGCCATACAGCCCATGAAGGCCGCTGCCGTCGAAAAAGTCATGCTGGAAAAGCAAGACAGCCAGCCCAGCAGGAAGGCCATGTCAAAAAACAGACACCATAGCAGGCGGTTGGCCTTGAAATAGTTAAGGATCCGAAAGAGAACCGCCACCAGGGCAAAACTGGTAAGGATGGTAAATACCGTCACATACCAGTTGACATTTTCCAGCCGCAAGTCCCGGAAGACTATGTTGGGATTGGCCTGGTAAAGGCGGGCTATGATCCATGACAGGGGATACCTGACAAAGATAGAATGGGGGTCAGGCGTCCCGGTAAAGGATCCGTCCAGGATCTGGACCAGGGCCGAATCATCATTAACCTCATAGGTAAAGGGCACCGTCTGATAAATCTTCCACATCAGGGGAAGGACGGCGGCCAGGGCCAGGGCCAGGTTAATCAGAAGATTCAGGGCTCTGCACCACAGTTTATTCTCTGTCTCCTCTCTCCATGTGAAATACCGGCCGGCAGTATCTGCCATAGACCGGAAAGGATTTACTTTTATTTTTTCCATAATATCAGCTCCATCTCCGAAACAGACGGCAAAGAGAGGCCTGTCTCCTCACAAAAAATATTATCGCAATGAATCACAGGACTTGCTTCAGGCAGAAGGGCCCTGTAATTTTTTCCATTATATCAGCGGGTCGTTGACAGTTCAATCATTTCAAAGTATAATTTTCAAGCCGGCCCTAACGGAAAAGAACCTGTTTCCAGGGCCCTATAGTCATAAATACTAAAAGAAAGAAAAATGGTGATCTCCATGAAAGCTATAAAAGGGAATGCAGACCAGGCGGGAAAGGACAGGGCTAACCCCCTTGGTACAGAACCCACCGGCCGCCTCCTGGCCCAGTTTACCATACCCAGTATCATCGCCATGCTGGTCGGCTCTCTCTATAATATTGTAGACCAGTTCTTTATCGGCCAGGCAGTGGGCCCCCTGGGCAATGCTGCCACCAATATCGCCTTCCCCCTGTCCACCTCCTGTGTGGCCATCGCTCTTCTTTTCGGGATTGGCGGTGCCTCCAGCTTTAACATTGCCATGGGAGAGGGAGACAAAGACAGGGCCGTCCATTACATGGGCAATGCCGCCGCCATGCTCTTTGGCTGCGGCCTGGTTCTCTGTATCTTCACCCAGGTTTTTCTGACCCCCCTGCTGCTTTTCTTCGGCTCTCCCCAGGATGTGCTGGCCTATGCCCAGATCTATACCAGGATCACCTCCCTGGGATTTCCTTTTCTGATTCTCACCACCGGAGGCGGCCACCTGATCCGGGCCGACGGGCGGCCCCAGATCACCATGATCTGCAATATCAGCGGTGCCATCATCAACACTGTTCTTGACGCCCTCTTCGTCTTTGGCTTCCACTGGGGTATGGCCGGGGCGGCTGCGGCTACCATTATAGGACAGATATTCTCAGCCCTGCTGGTCGTCTTTTTCCTCATGAGATGCAGGACAGTCACCCTTGGCAGGGACCACCTGCTGGTCAGGAAGACTTATGTCAGCCGGATCAGTTCCCTGGGTATCGCTCCTTTTTCCAACCAGGTAGCCATGATGATTGTCCAGATTGTCATGAATAATTCCCTCAAATTTTACGGGGCCCAGTCTGTGTATGGAGAGGCGATCCCCATAGCCTGTGTAGGAATTATCACTAAGGTAAATATGCTCTTTATGTCCTTTGTCATCGGCATCTCCCAGGGTCTACAGCCCATAGCCAGCTTTAATCATGGGGCAGGCAGGCACGGCAGGGTCAGACAGGCCTATTTCCAGGCCATGGCCGCCGGGGCCTTTATCGCCACAATCTCCTTTTTCCTTTTCCAGCTGGCACCCCGGCAGATTATATCCCTCTTTGGAAATGGTACGGAAGAATATTTTACCTTTGCGGTCAATTATTTCAGAATTTTCTTGTTTTTCACCTTCCTGAATTTCATCCAGCCCATTACTTCCAATTTCTTTACTGCCATCGGCAAGCCCAGAACAGGTGCCTTCTTATCCCTGACCAGGCAGATTATCTTTCTTTTGCCTCTGCTGATCATCCTGCCTCTTTTTATGGGGATCGACGGAATCATGTATGCCGGCCCCGTGGCAGACTTTCTTGCGGCCACTGTCAATATAGTCATGGCCTTAAGGGAGCTTCGTCTTCCCCAGTACAAAGCCGGCTGAAAAATAAATCCTGTCATAAAATCCCGGGGAACCGTCCTGAATAAGGAGGACGGTTCCCCGGGATTTGTTATATGCTTATATTATTTTCCAAAAAGCACCTTAATATAGTCCTTCATGTAGGCAGGCAGGTCCGGAGGTCTTCTGGCAGAAACGATGTTGCCATCCACCACAGAAGCCTCATCCACCCAGGTTGCCCCGGCATTGGCCATGTCATCCTTGATCCCCGGGGTGCTGGTCACTGTCTTTCCCTCAAGAATACCCGCTGAGATCAGAACCCAGCCGGCGTGGCAGATCTCACCAATAGGCTTGCCTGCGTCATTGATCACACGGACAATGTTAAGAACCTCCGGATAGCGGCGCAGCTTGTCAGGTGCCCATCCTCCCGGAACCAGCAGGCCATCATAGTCTGCCGGATCTACATCGCCGAAAGCATAGTCAGAATCAAAAGGTACACCATATTTGCCATGGTAGGTGAAGCCGGCCTTGTCACCGACGATATCCACCTGGCAGCCTTCCTCCCGCAGCCGCAGCACCGGGTAAGAAAGCTCAAGATCTTCAAAATCCTCACCGATTAAGGCAAGTATCTTTTTTGCCATATATTTATCCTCCTATTTTTGCTCCTGGCTTGATTCAGATAAATCAGCCCGTCTCAAAGTTACTTATTTATCATTGATTCCCAAAACAAGTCACCCCCACGGCGGCTGGCCGGTCATAGTCAGGTCCTTGCTAAAAGCCATGGTCCGGTGCATCTTCCGGGCAATAATCCAATAGAACAAGCTGACTCCGGCGCATCATTTTCTCCATTTCTTAAAAAGCATACCCAGACCGTAGCCTAAAAGGCCGGCAATGATCATGGCACTGATCGTCTCAAAATTTAAATCCATAACTACCTCCCTATTCTAAGGCACAGACCGGGCCGGCCCCCTTGGCTGGCCCCGGCAGCAAAGGCTTGCGGCCTGTTAAAAGGCTTGTGGCCTGTTACCAATTATCCTTGTTGTAATATATTTTTATTCTATCATATTTTCTTAAGAAGCAACAGCTGACAGACGTCATTTGAGGCTCCCCGGCTAAAAATCTCCCAGTAGAAGAGAAAAAACAAGGGATAACAGGGGCTGATGAAGCAGATAAATCAGGAAGGAATGACGACCCAGCATAGCCAGGAGGCCGCCGGCCTGTCTGACTGCCCGGTCCAGGACTCCCTTCCGGCCGGGTCCGGTTCCGGCTTTCTTATCCGGTTGCCGGTCACAAGTTCCGCAGCCATCCTTTTCTTCCACCTGGTCCCGGTCACTGGTTTCCATTCCAGCTACTGTCCCTGCCTGGCTCCGCTCATAAATCCCATAAAGAAAATAACCCGTCATGAAGAGAAAAAGCCAGGGCAGCAGGGAAAAGTAATCCGAGGAGTAAAATCCCGCCATGGGAAAGCCCAGAAAAGTAGTAAAGAGATTGAGGTAAAGACCCTGGGGCAGGAGACAGAGGGGCCTGCCAGGCAAACCAAGTCTGCCCTCGTTGATCTGGTAAAAAAGGACAAAGGCCAGGAATGACAGGACGGTTCCCCCTCCGGGCCAGCTTTGCCGGACCGGTCTCAGGAGTCTGTCCAGGGGAATCATCAACAGTATGCAGGCACCAATCAGGGTCAGAACCCCGAAAACTACCCGGGCCTGGTAGGCGGCAATATAGGTGACGGCTGTCACCAGCAGCCCACCGGCAGACACCAGCAGACCTCGCTTGGCTGGATGACTGTCCAGGCACCAGCAAAAGCCGGCCAGGCCTATAAATACGATACAGATGCTCTGCTGCCATACAAAACCAGCCAGGCCCTTGTACCAGTCCGCCTTCAGGCCATAGAGATAGACCAGGTCCCACATGCCGTGATAGGCCACCATACTTAAAATGGACCAGCCCCGCAAGACATCAACCCAGACAATCCTGCCCTTCTTTTGTTCTTTCCTAGAGGACCCGGACAATTTCGTCGATATCCTTTCTGCTGTCATGAAGCCTGGAAGGCTTGCTGGCCTCTGAGGGATATCCCACCGAGAGCAGGCAGACAGGAATAATATTTTCCGGCAGGCCGAAAAGGTCGATCAGGTCTTTTGAATCAAAGGCCCTTGCCCAGAGGGAAACCAGGTCAAGGTCAGTGGCTTCCATCATCATGGATGTGGCCGCGATGGCTGCGTCCACCTCACCAGAGTCATAATTATCATAACAGCGGTCCTTCGTATTCTTCCAGCTGACATTTTTATCATAGCAGACCAGGAAAACCAGTGGTGCCCCATAGGTCATGGGCGTAACCTGCACAAGGCCCTGCCTTGCCTTTTCGCTGGCAATCACATAAATTCTCTGGGGCTGCAGATTATGGGCTGTGGGAGCCAGCCTGCCTGCCTCTAATAATTTGGCGATCTTGGCCCCCTCTACCTGGCGGCTGGAGAACCTTCTCTCAGAATATCTCTTCTTTGCTAATTCTAAAAATTCCATGGTCTTTCCTTTCTTCTATATAAATAGTATCCCAAGCTTAAGCAATCTTCCAAGCTTGAACAGTATCCTAAACTTGAACAGAATCCCAGGCTTGAACAGTATCCCAGGCTTGAACAGTATCCCAGGCTTGAACAGTATCCCAGGCTTGAATATTAACCAAGGTTACTGGGGTCCTGCCGGGGCTCAGTCCTTAAGCAGGTATTTGTATTTATCAAAACGGTAACGTTTTTTCAATTGGGTCACATTGCCATATTCTATGGCCTCCACCGGGCAGTTCTGAATACAGGACATACAGTGGGCACAGCTTTTACCGGACCAGACCGGCTTTCCCTCCGCCAGGCTGATCACATTCAAAGGACAGAGGCGGACACATTTCCCACAGGATATACAGCGGTCTGTGGCATAGAAATCCCCGACTGGCTGCATTTTATAGTACCAGAAGGGATTGACCGGAAGTGTGACCAGGACTTCAAAAAACCACACATGCCTGGACTTGAGCCTGGCTCCCCGGCGAATCCTGTCCGCCAGGGCAGGAATCCTGGCATGAGAGCTAAGGATTCTCTTCTCGATTTCTTCCCTGCCCAGCTCAGGATAGCTGTTATTACTGATATAATTCCGGGGCATTTTCAATTCCCCATGTCCCTTATAGACCATACCCTTGCGGCGAAACAGTCTGCGGGCCAGAATTCCGCTGATACCGGCATAACCCCCGCTGGTAAATATGCAGTAGACCTCCCTGCTTCCTGTCAGTTTTACCTTGCGCAGATAATCGGCAAGAAAGCGAGGCATCTCACAGACATAAACCGGGGAACAGAGGACAAAGGGACGGTCAGAATGGATCTCCCCATAGTCTTTTCTCCTAATCCGGTCCAGCAGGTCCAGACTTTCATCCCCCAGCAGACCAGCCAATTTATTTGCCACATATCTTGTATTGCCCGTGGCACTGAAATACAAGACCATCTTCCTCTTCTCCATTTCCGGCAGGCCGGCAGACCCCAAGACCAAAGGACCGGCCCCGGCAGGGCCGGCAGACCAGCCTGCATCCATAATGATATGACCTGGCCGGCAGCCTTGTCCTTTCAGGGTCCGCGATTATCTTAACTATCCTGGGGATAGTTTCCCTGCCATAGCGAACCCCGACTATCACACTAGTATCTTTATTATAAATATATCAGCTATACAGCAAGATTTCAACAGCCGCCGGGAATTGGTCTTAAGCAGAAGAATCCGGTTCCGCCCTGTTTGCGGCAATGATTTCACAAAGAATCTGTGCTATACTATCTTTGCCGGCTGCTGATCGAACTGCCGGCCTTATGACAGAATTTTTATTAAAGGAGTATCACTATTATGCCCTGTACAACTATACTTGTAGGAAAAAATGCTTCCTATGACGGATCTACCATGACTGCCCGTAATGAGGATGCCGTTGCCGGTGTCTTCGACCCTAAGAAATTCATCGTTGTCCTCCCAGAGGACCAGCCCAGACTTTACAAGTCTGTCATCTCCAAAGTAGAGATTCCCCTACCTCAGAACCCGGTCCGCTACACAGCCGTACCTAACGCTCTGGCCCACGAAGGCATCTGGGGAGAGGCCGGAGTCAATGCCTGCAATGTGGCTATGACGGCAACCGAAACCATCAGCTCCAACAGCAGAGTCCTGGGGGCTGACCCTTTAGTGGAGGGCGGCATCGGTGAGGAGGATATGCTGACGATTGTCCTCCCTTACATTAAAAGTGCCAGGGAAGGTGTCCTCCGCCTGGGCAGTCTTTTAGAAGAATACGGAACCTATGAAATGAATGGCATCGGTTTCCAGGATGTCCATGAAATCTGGTGGCTGGAAACCATCGGCGGCCATCACTGGATCGCCAGAAGGGTCCCGGATAACGCCTATGTTATGGTTCCCAACCAGCAGGGTATCGACTATTTCGATCTTGAAGATGCTTTCGGGGAGAAAAAAGACCATCTTTGTTCCGCTGACCTTCTTTCCTTTATCAGGGACTATCACCTGGACTGCAGTATGCATCCTGAAAACTATGACCTGGCCGTGGAAAAGGCTTTCAAGGTAAGACCAGCCTTCGGCAGCCGGGATGACGCTGACCATAGCTACAACACACCCAGGGCCTGGGCCATAGCCAGATACTTAAATTCCACAAGCTATTCCTGGGATGGACCTGGGGCCGATTACCGTCCGGAATCTGATGACATCCCCTGGAGTCTGGTTCCCGATCATAAAATCACTGTCGATGACGTCAAATATGTCCTGTCCAACCATTTCCAGGAAACACCCTACGATCCCTACGGCAATCATGGGGACGACTCCCTGCGGGGCTGCTACCGGTCCATCGGCATCAACCGCAATAACTTCCTGGCCCTGATCCAGCTGCGGCCCTACCGGCCCGATGCCATCATGGCCCTGCAATGGATGGCCATGGGGTCCAATGCCTTTAATGCCTTTGTCCCCTTCTATGCCAATGTCACCACCACACCAGCTTATTTTTCCAATACCGGCAGGGAAGTAAGTACCCAGAGCTTCTACTGGACCAACCGGCTGATCGCCGCCCTGGCTGACCCCCATTTCTCCACCTGCAGCTCCCCTGTTGAGCGCTACCAGAACAAGGTTCATGCCAAGGGCATGGAAATGCTCCTGTCCTTTGACCGGGCCTACACAGACCAGCAGCCCGACCAGGTCCATGATTTCCTCAATGACTGCAACCAGCAGTTTTCTGACATGGCAGAGACTGAGACCCTGGACCTGTTAGACAAGGTCCTCTATAAAGCCAGCATGGGTATGAAAAACTCCTTTGCCCGGTCTGACGCTTAAATAGAGACCATTCTTTAACCCGATCTGACCCATAAATAAAAACCTTTCCTTTACCTGATCAGACCCATAGATCCAATCATAAAAAGCCGGAGGCATATGCTTCCGGCTTAAATACTATTGTTTAATAATCATTTTTAATGGTCTACGGGTTGACTCAATAATTTCTTTTGTTTTCTTTCTTATTTTTACGGCCCCACTATAACAGACCAACTATTACACTAGCATCACACTAATCCTACAAATCTAAATTTTTTTTACAGAAAAAAAGGATGCCATCTGCAGTATACAAGATGGCATCCATAGTTTTTCTACTTGTCTCTCTGCCACTGGGCAACCTGGTCTTTAAGCCACTGGCACCAGCGGTCCATGCCCTGGCCGGTCTTGGCGCAAATAGGGATAACCTCTATTCCTGGATGCCGGTCATGGACAAATTCAGTGAATCTTTCCATATCAAAATCAAAATAGGGCAGGGTATCGATCTTATTGACCAGTACCACATCACACACCTGGAACATAAGCGGATACTTCAAAGGCTTGTCATCCCCTTCCGGCACAGAGAGAATCATGGCATTCTTACTGGCCCCTGTATCGAACTCAGCCGGGCATACCAGGTTGCCTACATTCTCCAGTACTACCAGGTCCAGATCCTGGGTCTCAATGGACCCAAGGCCCTGTTCTGTCATACTGGCATCTAAGTGACACATTCCGCCTGTGTGGAGCTGTATGGCCTTTGCTCCTGCGGCGGCAATCTTTTTAGCATCCACATCAGAATCAATATCTGCTTCCATTACTCCAATCCTCAGGTCATTCTTCAGCATTTCTATGGTACGAAGCAAAGTTGTAGTCTTACCTGATCCCGGTGAACTCATCAGATTGAGAAGAAATGTTTTCTCTTCTTTGAGTTTCTTGCGAAGCCGGTCTGCCGCCGCATCATTGGCCTCTAAAATATTGGATTTCAAATCAATAATCTTTACACTCTCCATGATGTCTCCTTTGCTTTTGCAGATATATCATTCATTTAATTATTTCTTCGATAATTACATTCATTTATAATACACAAAGCACAGATTGGCTTATATACTAATTTATCTGATCTCTGTCCCTCCATGCAGTCCGGCATCCGGCACAACATCCCATCCTATATCTAATCCGGCATGCAGCACAACATCCGAACATTCCAACCGGCATCTCTGGTACAGCATCCAGGCAGCCCAACCGCATCCGGTCCGGGATTTTTCTGGCATAAATCTATCTTCCGGAAGTTTCCATCAGGCAAAGACCGTCTGCAGCAGAAACATGTAAATGGCCGTTCCACCAATGATACTGAGCAGGGTGTTTCTTTTCCACAAGTGCAACCCCACTACCACGGCTACTGCAATCAGCGAGGGAAGCCAATGGGCCAGGCCGGCAAAATCCACATTTCTCAGGCAATATACGATAAGCATACCCATAATGGCATAGGGCAATTTCTCTCCCAGGTATATAATGTAACCTGGCACCTTTCTTTTGCCGGAAAAAATAAAAAAGGGAAGAAATCTCAGTAAGAGGGTAACGGCAGCAATCACTAGGATCAGTGCCAGGGAATGCATCTCATTCATCTTTTTTCACCTCTTTCCTGTAAGGCAGGGACAAAAGGACCGTAATCAGTATCATGGCAGGAATCAGAAAACTGCTGCTTCCAAGAAGAAGCAGGCAAAGGAGACTGGCTCCAACGCCAATAAGGGCTGGCCTGTGGTCCTTTGATGTCAGCCATTGCTCCACAAATACTGTCACAAAGAGGGCGGTCATGGAAAAGTCAATGCCTTCTGAATTAAAATTTAAAACCATTCCCAGCAAGGCACCGATAGCAGTGCCTCCCACCCAGTAGCTATGATCAAAGAGGGTAACCAGGAAGCAGTAGAGTCCCGCATCCTTCCCCGAAGGATAATCACTGTCCGTACATAATAAAGAATAGGTTTCATCAGTCAGTCCAAAAATCAGATAAGGCTTGTATTTGCCCATATTTTTGTATCGTCCAATCATGGATATACCGTAAAAAAGATGTCTGCCATTTACCATCAGGGTCATAAGGGCGGCAGAGAGCAGAGAGGCAGCCGTGGTAAGCAGGTCCACAGTCACAAACTGCATGGACCCAGCATAGATTAGCAGACTGCTGCCGATAGACCAGACCGGCCCATAGCCCTTATTACTCATGAGTATTCCAAAGCCCATACCCAAAACCACATAGGCAGCCATGACAGGCAGACTTTTTATGAAAGCCTTCTTTATCAAGTCTTTTTTATTCACTGTAAAACCTCTGTATCGTTAATTTTTAACACTAAAACTATTACACCAACATTGACCATACTAACATGGGAAATACAAATCAGGCAATAGAATTATTTATAATTCATCTCCCACTTCCTGCTCGATGATGGCGGTCGCCAGATAGCCTGTCCTCCGTGCAGGCACGGGGCTGGCTGCCTGGCTCGTCACTTACACAAAAA
The DNA here is from genome assembly GCA_002494165.1 of Lachnospiraceae bacterium UBA7026. Lineage (GTDB taxonomy): Bacteria > Bacillota > Clostridia > Lachnospirales > Lachnospiraceae > Anaerobutyricum. The sequence continues at coordinate 14,111 of DLBH01000065.1, forward strand.
ACAGCCCCGGACATGCAAGCATGCGGGGCTGTAATTTATATGGTTGAGCGCCTCACTCAAAAGTCATAAATATATTATTCGATAACGGAAGCAACACGGCCAGATCCAACTGTACGTCCACCCTCACGGATA
>DLBH01000012.1:0-9478 GCA_002494165.1 Lachnospiraceae bacterium UBA7026
TGATCTGATCATGCCCGGCAATGATGAGGATATGGATGATATCCGATGGGCCTATGACCAGGGATTGCTCACCATGGAGGAAATCGACTCCTGCCTGGCAAGGATTATAGGTCTCATCTTAGGGACCAGACCCCAATAAAAAGCCTTTGTTACTTTAAATCATATTTATAACCCTGTGAAATTGCACAAAAGAAAGGACTTTATTTCATATAAATTTCACAAAGAAAAATTTGACTTTTTCAAATTAACATGTTATGTTCCATCTTGAGAGAAAAGAAAGATGATTATTTGCAGGCTGCGGCCTGAAAAAGGAGATGAGATTATGGCAATCAAGTTAATTGCTACAGATTTGGATGGAACATTACTCAACAGTAACAATAAAGCACCCCGGGAATTCTTTGACTGGGTAGAGAGACACCCTGAGATTAAGACCGTCATCGCCAGCGGCAGACAGTACCAGACCCTGGAAAAGATGTTCGGCCATCTGGGGGACCATGTGCTCTACTGTGGCGACAACGGTGGCTTTATCTTCCATAAGGGAGTTAAGCTTTATTCTAACCCTATTGACGAGGAAGACCTGAGGAAGGCGGTCCGCTTCATGGGCCATATACCGGGAACCTGTCTGATTCTCTGTGGTGCCAAAAGTGCTTACACACAGAACATGTCTCCTGAGGCGGAGAAGGTGATTCGTATGTTTTTCGCCTCCCTTACCCAGGTGGATGACCTTAACGATGTGATCGGTAAGGACGAGATTGTCAAAATGTCTATTTATGAAGAGAGCGGCCAGGCAGAACAGATTTATCCTCTGCTTCCCAACCTGGGAGACCACATTGAGAAGGTTCTCTCAGAGAAGCGCTGGATCGACATCCAGCTCAAGTCTACCAACAAGGGGAAGGCCATCCGCTTTCTCCAGGATAAGTATAATATTTCATCTGATGAATGTATGGCCTTTGGTGATTATCTCAATGATTACAGTATGATGGAAAGCTGTCATTTCAGCTTTGCTATGGACAATGCCCACCCGGACCTGAAAAAGGTCGCTAATTTCCAGACGACGACCAATGATCACATGGGTGTGGTAACTATTTTGAATACGATGACTGAATAAATAAAAGGGGAAGATCAGGGTCTGGACCGATATACCCCTGGAGGGGTTTATTATGAAGATTGTGTACACGTCAAGAACAGGTAATGTGGAAACCATGGTAAAAAAGCTTGGCGCCACAGATGTGGTCAAGCTTTCCGATGGGAATGAGAAAGTGGAGGAGGATTATATTCTTCTTACCTTTACTACAGGCCGGGGTATGATTCCCCCGGTAGTTGACAAGTTCTTAGAATCCAACGCGGCCTTTTGTAAGGGTGTGGCAGCCAGCGGCAACAGTGATCGTTTTCCAGACAGCTTTGCCCAGTCCGCCGATAAGATCCATGCCAAGTATGGGATTCCGATGATTACTAAATTTGACCTGGCCGGTGAGCCTGACCAGACCGAAGAGATCAAGGTTTATATAGCTTCCCTGGCATAAGGCAGGAGACCGGACTGGAGAGTTAAAACCCATATGGTTTCCCTGATAAAAAGCCAGCAGGAGACCAGACCAATAAGAGATAAAAGAAGGTAGAATGAGTAAAAAGGAGTGCACAAGCCATGTTGAAAGATCCAGTAAAAACAAAGAATGACATCGTTCGTTGGATCCGCGAATACTTTGAGGCCAATGGTCCCCAATGTGACGCGGTAATCGGTATATCCGGAGGCAAGGATTCCAGTGTTACGGCAGCCCTGCTGACAGAAGCCCTGGGCAAAGACCGGGTAGTAGGAGTTCTTATGCCTAATGGGGTACAAAGCGACATCAGTGATTCCCAGGAGATCGTATCCCTCTTAGGAATCAGGTCTGTGACTGTCAATATCAAGGCTGGTGTGGACGGTCTGGCTGGAGCAATCAATGAAAGCCTGGCCGGAAGCGGAATCCCCGGTGTGGAAAGCCTTTCCCGGGATTCCATGATCAACATGCCTCCCCGTCTTAGAATGAGTACCCTCTATGCCATTGCCCAGGCCCTGCCCAGAGGTGGAAGAGTGGTAAATACCTGCAACCGGTCCGAAGACCATATCGGATATTCTACCAAGTACGGTGACGCTGCCGGCGATTTCAGCCCGCTTTGTAATCTCCTGGTTCACGAAGTAATCCAGATTGGGGAAGTTCTTGGCCTTCCGGAAAGACTGACCAGAAAGACACCTTCCGATGGCCTTTCCGGAATGTCCGATGAGGACAAGATTGGTTTCACTTATGCCTGCCTGGACCACTATGTCCTGACCGGCGAGTGTCCTGACCAGGCAATCCGGGAAAAAATCGACCGGATGCACCGGCTCAATCTTCACAAGCTGCAGCTGATGCCCGGCTTCAAGCTGGATGGCCAGGACCAGACCAGTAATTAGACTGGTCAGATGTCAGCAGATTCCTGATTAAGCCAGTATATACCTGGCGGCAGGCTGTCCATTTGATCAGTATATACCTGGTGGCAGGCTGTCCATTTGATCAGTTCATACCTGGCGGCAGGCTGTCCATCAGGCCGGTAAGCCAGAACCTGAACTGACAATATAAATGATAAGGGACTTTAAGATGAAGAGGTAAAATGCCGGGAATCTTCAGAAAAAGCTGAGGACTCCCGGCATTCTTGTCATTTCAAAAATAAATTTTGACATAGTATAGTTATATTTTGAGGATTTATTTATTTTTTGAACCAGGCCACAGCGGTTACGCCGCCTATGACCAGAACCATGCCAAGCAGGTCCATGACTGTGAAGTCCACATGGAGGAAGACCACGGTAAGAATCATGGATACTACCGGTTCCAGACCAGCGACCATACTTCCTTCCACAGGCCCCAGCAGCTTGACTCCCTGTAGGTAGCAGGTAAAGGCAAGGACGGTTCCTACGATGACTACAAGAACCGTTAAAAGGACTGTCTCATAGTCCCAGATACCGGGAACCCGCCATATCTTTGTGAAAGGAACCTGGACCAGACCTCCCAGGAGCATGCCCCAGCCGACGATGGACAGGGTGCCATATTGGGCGATCAACCTGGCCGGCTGCAAGGTGTAGACTGCTACGGCACAGGCCGCCGCAAAACCCCAGAAAAGAGCTGCCGGACTGATGGCCAGGCTGGAAAGCCGGCCATGGGTAGCCATGAGAAATACACCGGTCATGACAGTGACCAGGATGATAACCTCATGGACCGAGGGAAGCCGTTTTTCCCTGCCAAAAAAGAAAATCATGATCAGGACCGGAGACATGTACTGAAGGACTGTCGCTGCCGCCGGATTAGAATACTGGATAGCCAGGAAATAGCAGGTCTGGCTGGGCATCATGCCAAAGAGGGCAAAGATGAAGAGTTCTTTTATGTTTTTTGTCTGGGACCAGGGACCGAAAAAATCAGACCTGTTTCGCAGGAAGGTTAAAAGGACCAGAATCAGACCTCCTGCAAGGAGACGGACTGTCACCAGCCACATGGCCGGGATCGCCTTATTCTCAAACAGCAATTTAGCAAATACTCCTGAACAGCCCCAGCAGCTGCAGCCTGCTACGGCAAAAAGAAGACCTGTCAGACTGGCAGGGGATGAATGATTTCGCTGATTATTATTTGAAGACATAGTAAGGTCACTTCTTTCTTTAAAAGTCTTTAACATTTTAAAGCATATGGCCTTAAAAGTCCAGGCTAATAGACATTTTCCCATACATATGCCAGCAAATACCTCTCTGTCAGACATTTTCCCATATATATGCCAGCAAATACCTCTCTGGCAGACATTTCCTCATACATAAGCTAAAAAATATCAAGCTGAGCATACATTTCCTGGTAAAAACAAAAGCAAAAGGAGTATAATAAAGAAGAATAAAAACTTTGAAAACATTATTGATGAACGGCAGCAAAAGAAGATAAAGGATGCATTTTCACAGCCCTGTCAGAGATTACCAAGGACCTGGATAAATAGAACATAGGGATTGGAAAAGGGGGATAAAATGAAAAAGTTATTAATTGTAGTAGACATGCAGAATGATTTTATTGACGGATCTTTGGGGACCAAAGAGGCGGAAGCCATCGTCCCTAATGTCATAAAAAAGATTCAAAGCTATCAGGGAGAATATATATTCGCGACCAGGGATACCCATGAGGATAATTACCTGGAGACCCAGGAAGGCCAGAATCTTCCGGTCCGCCACTGCATCAAGGGGACAGACGGCTGGCAGATCCGACCTGAGATTGAGGCCCTGATCAAAGAATATGGGGGTAAAATCATAGACAAGCCTTCCTTTGGTTCCCGTAAACTGGCCAAAAAAGTAGGTAAGTTGGTGGAAAAGCTGGAGGAAGAGGGTGAGAATGTGGAGATTGAGCTGGTTGGCTTATGCACAGATATCTGTGTCGTTTCCAATGCCCTCCTGATCAAGGCCCGGCTGCCTGAGACCCCGGTTTTTGTAGATCCCGCCTGCTGTGCAGGAGTCACACCGGACCTCCACGATGCAGCCTTGAAAACCATGTCCTCCTGTCAGATTCATCTCTGGCAGCAAGCCCAATAAGGATGCCCAATTGAACAATTATAAAGCTATACAATAAACCCAGTAAATCAGTAATAAAGCACATAAATCAGGTCCGCTATCGCAGCCGGTTATTGCAAAAAGCTAATACTTCCCAATAATTGTAGAGGCCAATTGTAAAGGTCATTTGTTAAGACTATAAAAGCAGATCTCTTATGACATAAATCATCACATGAAAAATGACTTTAAAAAACTCCCGGCCAGGTTAAAGGCCGGGAGTTTTTGCTGCAAATCTGTCATCATCAGCTTTTCTATTTAAATTTTTCTCTTAATTCTTTTCTGTGCTGCCACTGGTCGAAGGCCTCAACCTGTCCCTCAAGCTGGGGTCTGTCATTGGAAAAGTCATAGCGGACCACCGGAAGAGTGTCAGGAGCCTGGCCCTTTTCCGTCCAGAGGGTCAGGGCTTTCATGCCATCGGCGATGGAGACAGCAGGACCGCTCCAGTCAAGAATAGAATGTCCTGCAAGGTCTGGCATGTAGAGACGGACTGCCTCCTTCATCATTTTCTCGGAAGGAAAGTGGTCAAGGATGGCCTGGTAATAGTCGATGGCTCCCTGGAAAGGAACCACACAGTCACCGGTACCATGGGTGATCATCAATTTGCCTCCCCGGGCAGCAAAAGCAGTAAAGTCTGCTTCATTGAAATCATAGGCATTGAAATCCCGGCGGCAATTCAGATAAATATGCTCATACTGTTCGTAGCTGCAGGAATGGATATCAAGGTCCGGGTTTCTGGTAAACCAGCGGAGAGTCTGCTCTGATATGGGCATAAGGACCAGCTTACCCGCAGGGGTCCTCTTGAGATATCCATAAAGCTGGTTGTCCGTCTTCAGGGGCCACTGGCGGATGCCGGGACCAAAGCCGTAGGCCATACGCTTACCACTCTTTGTGAAGGGTCCGTCCCAGATCCTGGTCATAACCTGGATATCCCGACGGCTGATGGGACCATCTTCCGTCTCCCTGCCCGTAAGCTGGTGGAGAAAGTCCATCCAGATGATCTCCCGGCTGTCGAAGGGCAGACCTCTGGTAGCCGGATTGGATGTTGCCAGATCGAAAGCTGCCTGGAACTTGGAGATAGGAACGATATGGTTCTCATTGGCCTCAACCACTGCTGCCCAGAGACAGGCGAACTGGAGATCCAGATAATCAACGGCCGGGCCGTCAGCCCAGAGACCGTCAAAATCATCAGGGTAGAAGAGGGCCTCTGTGAGAACCTGCCGTCCCCCTCCTGACGTACCATGCATGTAGCTGGCTGTAATAGGACGGCCATAGAGAGTCCGGGCCACATCCTTGGCACAGACGGTAGTCTCATGGAGGGTCTTGTGGACCCAGGCCTCGATCAGGTCCCATTCCAGCTCCTTCTTTTCATTAAAACCCCAGCTGCAGTCCAGCCGGATACCCGTATCATTATCCGACACAGCACAGGCATAGCCGTTCTTCAGGGCCATGGGCCAGGAGAGAACATTGAAGGTAACTGAAGTAAACCAGTCCACTTCATTGTTGGTACCTGCTCCGGCGATACCCATATAACGGCCATTCCATTTTACGGGAAGATAAATCCGGAGACTGCCAGTATGACTGGGTGTCAGATACTGACTCATCCTGATCTCATAGAAATCGGGAATATTATCAAGGGTCGTCTTTTCCGGCTCTGAGTATGTTCCGGCAGGATAAAAATTCACTTCCTCCAGCCTTATATGGTTATATTTTTCAAGAATCCTGTCAATCTGCTCTTTTCCGCAGGTCCGGGCAAGGGCAGAGGACATATCCATAAAATCCTGGCTGTCCATCCATAGGTAAAGTGGATGTTCATACCATTTGGTTATCTTATTCATATTTCCCCCAATTATTGAATGCTTTATCAAATATTTGTTCTTATTATACCAGAATTTCACTGTTCATGCGACAGAAAGAAGAAAGATTTTACTTAGTACATATTTTCATGGTAAAATATCTTAAAATGTGATGAAAATGTGCTATTAAATCAGATGCCCCGGCTGCAGGCCGGCTGCTGTCTGCATATGCTGATAAGAAAGACGGGGGAGTGCCATGCTGGAATTTTTGGCAAAGTTATTTAAAAATAATAAAGAGGAGACCAGATTTTACGATAGAAGCATGCAGTACCCGGTAATCCGGGCAAGCATCTGCAGCGGTGAGAAGGTCTTTGGCTTTAAGGACCTGAATACAGGGAAGTTTCATGAGGTAGGTCTTTTAAAAAGTGAGGAAGACCTGGACCACTACCGGGATCTCTACAAGATCTATGGGGACATTCCTACGGTTTATTGACCAGGCTCAAGGAAAATATCACTAAACCGTTCACAAAATTTCCTCTTCATTCTAACAGTTTTTTAACAATAGTCCTCTATATTTTATAGTGTAAATATTATTTCCCATGACAAATAAAGGAAGCTGACTATGACAAAAACTATTATTATTGCGGTTCATAATCCGGAAGATATGATTATTTCCTATGTAGAAGAGCTGCTTAGTGCATGTGTACCCCATGTTATTGTCGTAGATGACGGCAGTGACCTACTCTATCAGCCAGCCTTTGCCAGCTTAGAGAGGCTGCCGGGGTGCACAGTAATCCACACAGACAGGGGAATGGACCCTGACCAGGCCCTGGCAGAGGGAGTCTCTTACTACGAGTCCCGCCTGAAACCACTGGCTGACAGCCAGTTGCTGGCGGTGAATTTCGACAGTGTAAGAGACCGTGAAAATATGATGGCCTTCGTGCAAGGCTATGACCACAGACCTTTCCGCATCGCCCTGCGTAATGCCCTGCCGGACCAGCTGGGCAAGGCTTTTCTGGCTCCTTTCAGGGAAGCCTACGACCTGGGCCGGGTCTTTATCAGCGGCGGACTGAGGGCCATCTCCAGATATTAGCAAAGATTCCTGATGATATTACGCTTGAGTGAAGCCATAGTAAGTGTGAGGATACTAAACATGAGGATACTGTATATGTAAGATGTGCCCCATCTCCCAGGGAGATGACTGACAGAATATAAAAGGCTAAAAAGGGCCGGGACTTGTTTGTCCCGGCCCTTGATACTATTAAAAATACTGATTATTCTATAATAACTCCTTTAAAACTAAAATATAGAAATATTAAGACTAGCGGATCTGTTGGAAACCGCCCCGGTCCACATGGCAGACAGGGCATTCCTCCAGGCTGGAGAAGGGCTTTCCTTCCTCCGCCTCGTTAAATATATAGCCACAGACACGACAGCGATAAATGCCTTTTAAAGGCTTATCCTGGGTCTTCTGGTCCTGACAGGTCTCTTCCTGTCTGGTCAGATTCTTTTCCAAATTTAATTTCCTTAATCCGGATAAAATAGTCTCCATCTGATACATCCTCATCTCATCATAAACGGTCCCAAAAGAGAGCAGGTGAAAGTCCTCCCGGTCAAATACAGTTTTCAGCCCAGGCTGGTAAACAGACAATCAGCGATTGCCGCGCCAGATAATAACCTGTTACATATTGTTACGCTCGATAAAAATATCTATATACTTCATGGCGTCAAGCCCATGTTTGGCTGTGATGAAATCAAGGCCATGGGCTCTTACCCACTTATAGAACTTAACCAGCTGTTTTTCATTGGTGGTGATATTATTGAGGACATTACACATGACCACATCAACCTCGCCATTCTCAATGGCTTCTTCCATCCGGTGGAAGCTGGGCCGGTCTGTATCATCACTGTCATACTGGCCGAAGTCGGTGTAGTGCTGGAACTCACAGTCCTCACCATATATTTCCCGGGCCACCTTATGACATTCCTCATAAGACTGCAGCATCTCATTGATGAAATGTCTATAGCAGATCTTGCAGGCTCCTCTGAAATACTGATAATGATATATTGCTATTGTTTTCATAATCCCATCCCTTATGTGTTATTCTTAAAAAACTTTCTCATATAAATATTACCATTTACCTCAGGAAAAATTAGTATTATTCCATACAAAAGACTTAAAAATGATGTAGGCCCTGATCCTTCCTTCATTTATTCCTGCCTGGGATGGTTAGAAATTGTATTTTGCAGTTTAGAATTTAATCATTGCAGAATAATTTTTTCTATAGTAGACTATACAGAAGGTGCTGGTTTTCAGCATAATAAGACCAGTATTAGAATTCAGCAAAGGAGCTATTGGAATGGAATTAGTATCAATCAGAGATATTTTCAGAAACCGCGAAGACTATCTTGATAAGGATGTGACCATCGGCGGATGGCTCAGAAGTATCCGCGCCCAGAAAGCCTTCGGCTTTTTAGTTGTGAATGACGGCACATTTTTTGAGCCCCTCCAGGTGGTTTACGGGGACAGTCTTGACAACTTCGCAGAAATCAGCAAGCTTAATGTAGGTGCTGCCGTCATTGTCAAGGGAACCCTGGTGGCTACGCCTAAGGCAAAGCAGCCCTTTGAGATCCAGGCAAAAGAGGTCTACATCGAAGGCGCTTCCGCACCGGATTATCCCCTGCAGAAGAAGCGGCATACCTTTGAGTACCTCAGGACCATCACCCATCTGCGCCCCAGGACGAACACCTTCCAGGCTGTCTTCCGGGTACGGTCTCTGATTGCCTATGCCATCCATAAGTTTTTCCAGGAGAGGGATTTTGTCTATGTCCATACGCCCCTGATTACCTCCTCTGACGCGGAAGGTGCAGGAGAGATGTTCCAGGTTACTACCTTAGACCTCAACAATATTCCCAAAGACCCAGAGGGCAGGGTGGACTTCAGCCAGGACTTCTTCAACAAGCCCACCAACCTTACGGTAAGCGGCCAGCTTAACGGCGAGACCTATGCCATGGCTTTCAAGGATATCTATACCTTTGGACCGACATTCCGGGCCGAGAACTCCAACACTACCAGGCATGCGGCTGAGTTCTGGATGAT
>DLBH01000012.1:9537-9874 GCA_002494165.1 Lachnospiraceae bacterium UBA7026
GATCGAGCCGGAGATGGCCTTCTATGATCTTAAGGATAATATGATCCTGGCTGAGAATATGCTTAAGTACATCATCAACTATGTCCTGGAGCATGCTCCCGAAGAGATGAACTTCTTCAACAAGTTCATTGACAAGGGTCTCATCGACCGGCTTAAACATGTGGCAGAGTCTGATTTCGCCCATATCACCTACACAGATGCCATCAAGATCCTTGAACAGCATAATGACGAGTTTGAGTATAAGGTTACCTGGGGTACCGACCTGCAGACCGAGCATGAGCGTTATCTGACAGAGAAGGAGTTTAAGAGACCGGTCTTCGTCACAGACTATCCCAAG
>DLBH01000061.1 GCA_002494165.1 Lachnospiraceae bacterium UBA7026
CTTGCCCACAACCTGGCAGATATCGTAGGCACCATAGCCATGTTTATCACCATGATGGTTCTCATGTTTGTCTTTGACTGGCGGATGGGCCTGGCATGTCTTTTATCCGCTGTCATTTCCATCATCTCCATGTTCACCATGATGGGTGGAAAAAATGCAAAGCTGATGTTGGAGTACCAGAAGGCCCAGGATAACATGAGCAAGGCCGGCACAGAATATGTCAGAGGAATCCCTGTCGTGAAAGTATTCCAGCAGACTGTCTATTCTTTCAAAGCTTTTAAAAAGGCCATTGAGGATTACAGCGACAAGGCAGAATATTACAACAACGGTGTCTGCCGCCTGCCCCAGTCCATCAACCTGACCTTTACGGAAGGTGCCTTTATCTTCCTGGTACCTGCTGTCCTGCTGATGGCACCGGGAGCCCTGGCAAAAGGGGACTTTGCCGGCTTTGTCACCAATTTTGCCTTCTATGCCATTTTCTCAGCCATCATTTCCACGGCCCTGGCCAAGATTATGTTCGCCGCCAGCGGCACCATGCTGGCATCTACAGCTTTAGCCAGAATCAACCAGGTCATGGATGCCCCGGTTCTGGAACAGGCCGGTCATCCCCAGCTGCCGGCAGACAATGGAATCTGTTTTAAAGACGTGACTTTCACTTATGCAGGTTCCCAAATCCCGGCCCTGGACCATGTATCCTTCCAGGTTGATCCCGGACAGACCGTAGCCCTTGTGGGACCTTCCGGCGGTGGAAAAACCACCGCGGCCAGCCTCATACCCCGTTTCTGGGATGTCTCCTTAGGCAGTGTAGAGGTGGGGGGCGTGGATGTAAGACAAATCGACTCCCATGTCCTCATGGACCATATCGCCTTTGTCTTCCAGAACAACCATCTTTTTAAGACCTCCATCCTGGAAAATGTCCGGGCCGCCCGGCCGGAGGCTTCCAGGGAGGAAGTCATAAAAGCCCTGGCCGCTGCCCAGTGTGACGATATCATTGAAAAGCTGCCAAAAGGGATAGACACGGTCATAGGAAGCCAGGGCACCTACTTATCCGGTGGAGAGCAGCAGCGTATTGCTCTTGCCAGGGCCATTCTTAAAGATGCCCCCATCATCGTTCTTGATGAGGCCACGGCCTTTGCAGACCCGGAAAACGAAGCCCTGATCCAGAAAGCATTTTCCAGACTGACCAAGGACAGGACGGTCATCATGATCGCCCACCGCCTGTCCACCGTTGTCGGGGCAGATAAAATCCTTGTCCTTGACCAGGGCCATCTGGCCCAGGAAGGCAGTCACGAAGATTTACTGAAACAAGGCGGTCTGTACGCAAAAATGTGGAATGATTACAGACAGGCCGTACAATGGCGGATTTAAGCAGGGAGGTGAATTAAATGTTTGGAAAAGACTTTCAGCGTAAATATGCCCTGACGGACCAGGGTGTGGAAAATACAAAAAAAGGAGCCTTTTGGACAATCATCGTCAACCTGGTGGTCATGGGGGGCGTCGGTATTCTTTACCTCCTGATGACAAAATTTATGGCTGCCCTGACGGACCAGGCGGCCCTCCCCGGTCCTGTCTTCTTTCTGCTGCTTCTTCTTGGCTTTGTGGTTCTTTCCCTGGTCACCCATCTCCAGCAGTACAACGCGACCTACGGACTGGTTTACTCAGAAGTAAAGACCATGAGAATCGGCCTGGCAGAACGGTTGCGAAAACTTCCCCTGAGTTTCTTTGGCAAACGGGACCTGGCCGACCTGACAGAGACCATCATGGGAGACGTAAACCGGATGGAGCATGTCTGGTCCCATGTCCTGGGCTATCTCTACGGGTCCTATGCTTCGACGGCTCTCATCGCTGTCATACTCATGTTCTATGACTGGCGGCTGGCCATCGCCTGCCTCTGGGGTGTTCCCGTGGCCTTCATCCTGCTCTTTGGCAGCCGCAAGATGGCAGAAGAGAATTCCCGGCGCACGAAGGCAGCGGCCCTAAAGGTCTCTGACGGCATCCAGGAAAGCCTGGAAAATATCCGGGAGATCCATGCCACTAACCAGGAAGACCGCTACCTGGCAGAGCTCAACCAGAAAATCGACCATCATGAAAGCATCATGATCAAGGGGGAGCTGGCGACCGGTATCTTTGTCAATGCCGCCAGCGTAATCATGCGCCTTGGTGTGGCCACGACTATCCTGACCGGAGCCAGCCTGATTCTGGCCGGCAAGATAGACTTCATGCTCTTCTTTATGTTCCTCCTCATCATCACCCGGATCTATGCTCCCTTTGACCAGAGTCTGGCCTTGATTGCGGAAGTCTTTCTTTCCCAGGTATCAGCCAACCGTCTGATGGAAATCTATGATACTGAGACAGCGGAGGGAGCCGACAGTTTCCAGCCCCTCAACCATGATATCGTCTTCGATCACGTGGGCTTTGCCTATGACCAGAAGGAAGTCCTTCACGATGTGAGCTTCACGGCAAGGGAAGGGGAGGTTACCGCCCTGGTAGGTCCTTCCGGTTCCGGCAAGAGTACCTGCGCCAGACTGGCCACGAGACTCTGGGACATTTCCGAGGGCAGTATCCGTGTTGGCGGAGTGGACATCTCCACGGTAGATCCGGAAGTCCTTCTGACTGACTATTCCATGGTATTCCAGGATGTGGTCCTCTTTGACGATACGGTCATGGAAAATATCCGTCTGGGAAAACACGGTGCCAGTGACCAGGAAGTCCTGGCAGCGGCAGCCGCTGCCAACTGTGATGAGTTTGTAAGTAAGATGCCCCAGGGCTATGAGACACCCATCGGTGAAAACGGAGCCCGGCTTTCCGGCGGCGAACGGCAGCGGATCTCCATCGCCCGGGCCCTCCTTAAGGATGCGCCTATCGTCCTTTTGGATGAGGCCACTGCCTCTTTGGATGTGGAAAATGAGACCAAGGTTCAGGGGGCTCTTTCCAGACTTCTTACAGGCAAGACTGTGCTGGTGATCGCCCATCGTATGAGAACTGTGGAGGCAGCAGATCATATTGTGGTCCTGGCCGAGGGAAAAGTCGTGGAAGAGGGGAGCCCGGCTGAGCTTTACGCCAGAGAAGGCAGCCTCTTCAAACGGATGAGTGACCTGCAAAAGGCCAGCGCAAATTGGAGTATATAGAAAAAGCATACCTTTTTACACTATATTGTGTGATCAGTCAGGAAAGATATCCACGAAAATAAAATCAGCTATACCTTCGGATTTCCCTGCACAGCCTTTTTTCGCGCCTCTTGCAGAACTCGCCTGCTTTGCAGGCGGGGGCATCCTGCCTGGCGCGGAGGCTAAGCTTGGAATATTTAATAATTGATAGTCCTATTTATTCTGTTGTTTTTTCCTTAATAGAATTGACCAAAGGTCTATAATTGATAGTAATAATGAAGGTTTTTAATCAATTATTGATTATTGTTCTGATTGGTGTTTTGACGGGGGAAGCAGTATGGATGGTTTGGATAAGAGGGTATATTATGACCGTATGATGGAGGAGCTGGAGAGGCCTTATTGCAGGCTTGAGAACAGGGATGAGTTTATTGAGGCTTTTTCCCTCTTGCTGACGCCGGAGGAGGCGGAGCTTTTTCTTGCTTTTCCGGATTTTTCCCTGCTGAAGGAAGACCCGCCTGCGAGGCCCTTGTCCTGGGTCTATAAGCAGGTGCGGCCGGATCTCTGGCCGGATCTTGAGATGATGACCAGGGATATGCAAAAGAAACAGTTTCTGATTGAGATGGGAGAAGAGGCAGGAGAGAAGCTTTATATGAGAAACTATCTCTTTGGTTTTGCTATCACTTTCGTCTTTAAACCGGGGCATCCCCTGGAGAAGCCTTGCCAGCACTGGTTCTCCAATGTCTACATGATGGATGCCATGCGTCTTGGTCTGGCCATCGACCATCCCTTTGAGGTGACTCTGGCCCATGAAGGAGTTCTTACCGGGGATTCCAGGCATGGCAAGATTCCCATGAACCTGGAGATTCCTGATGAGAGGGAGATCGTTCCCTATGACCTGGCTTCCGAAGCGATTATAAATGCCACAGCCCTGGGCGTCCGTCCCTGTATCTGCCGTCATGTCTCGGAAGAAGAGGGCCGGAAAACCTGTGACTATCCAGCTGATTATTGCATGGTCCTCAATGAGGTGGCGGAATCAGCCATCGCCATGGGTGAAGCCGTGGAGAAAAGCAAAGAAGAGATGCTGGATCTATTAACCTTCTGCCGGGACCAGGGACTGGTCCAGACCATCAATAATGCCAACCACCCCTACAGTATCTGTAACTGCTGCAGGGATTGCTGCCTGCTCCTTGCTTCCATGGCCAAGGGGGAGAGGGAGATTTCCAAGCCTTCCCGTTTTGTGGCCTATGCCAGGTCCGGCTGCATCCAGTGCCAGGCCTGCATGAAAGTTTGTCCTATGGATGCCATCCGGATGACCATTGCAGGAGCTTTGGTACTTCCTAAGAAATGTATCGGCTGCGGCCTCTGCGCTTCAAGGTGTCCCAAGGGAGTGCTTACTTTACTCAGAAGGGATCCCAATTCCCCAAAGGAGAGAGACCTGGAAAAGGAAAAGAGGCCTTATCTTTAAAGAGTAAAGCGTATCTGGTCTGGCATATGCCAAAAGATACGCTTTTTTATTCCGGTATATGCCAAAAGTTACGCTTTCTTATTCAGGTATATGCCAATAGTTTCAGTTTCTTATTCAGGTATATGCCAATAATTGTATTTTCTTATTCAGAGATATACTAATAGATGAACCTGGTTGTTTTGGTATCTATCTATAAAGGCGCTTTCTTATTCCAGTATATGCTTAAATATACGCTTCTTAGCATTTTGATAAGATCAGGGATTTCATTAATAATATTTTCTGATTTCAAAAAAAATTTTTTCTGTTACATTTACATTAATTCTTTTAACTTACATTAATTATAGTTTTTATGACGCTGTTTGGATTTTATAAAGGAAGATTGGAGCAAAAAGGCCATGCATGAGACATCTCTAATAGAATATACCCTGAATGCTGTAGAGAAAAGGGCTTCTCTCATGGGGATTGAAAGGGTCGCCGAGATTGGTCTGGTGGTTGGCCGGCTGGCGGCCGTGCCTCACCTGATGGAGACTGCTTTCAATGTTATGAAATATGGCAGACCCATGTTTACAGAGACAAAACTTGTTATAGATTACCGGGATCTCTCTTTTTGCTGCCGTAACTGCCAGGAAGAATTTACCACAGATTCTTATATAGAGGCCCGCTGCCCGGCCTGTGGGGGAACCCATTTGAAAAGGACAGGAGGGGATGAGCTCCTGATCGATTATTTTATTCCGGAAGACACGGTTTAAACTTGCCGGAAAAGTTTCATTTTCCCAAAATTGTGGGTAAAGCAGAATCCTGGAGATTATGAGCCCTGACTTTCTTCTTTTCTGGTCAAAATTTATTCTGTTGCTTAAAATTTAATCTGTACCTTTCTTGTTTTTTATATAAATTGATGAAATATTTGTTTTAATCTAAAAGTATCAGGTAGGATTCAATATTTTTTTGGTAAAATCCAGTCCTGCCTCTCAAGTCTTATTCTTTTCTAATTCAGTAAATTCCAGTAAAAATTACAAAAAATCTATTAATTCCCCTTAAAACCAGGGTTCTTTTTTAATTTCAAAGCTAATTTTTTATTTTTTCTTTCTTCAATTTTACCCAAAAGCAAAACGTAATCTAAATGTAAATAAAGGGCTTCTCCGATAAACTGAATATGAAAGTATTTTAACCAATAATTTATAAGGAGGAGTTAATTATGTATAACCAAACTTCTATGATTGCCAAGGGGTTTACAAAACCAACCGCCAGAGTGCAGCGTCTTAAGCAGGCTATTTATGATGCTACACCGGTTCTTGAAGTAGAGCGTATGGTCCTGATGACCAAAGCTTACCAGGAGAGCGAGGATCTCAGTCCGGTTATGCGCCGTGCAAAGGCTATGGAGAAGCTTCTGAACAATATGCATGTAACCATCCGTGATGACGAGCTGATCGTTGGTTCTGTTACAGAGCATCCCCGTTCATCCGAGATTCATGTAGAGCTGTCTTTAGAGTGGCTCTTAGACGAGCTGGATACCATCTCCACCAGACCTGCAGATCCTTATTACTTAAGTGAAGAATCCAAGGAGATCATCCGGTCTCTGGCTCCTTACTGGAAAGGCAGAACAAACAGTGAGTACGCTCTTTCCCTTATGTCCAAGGAGTGTATGGATGCCTTAGAGCATGGTGTTTATGATTCCGGCAGCTACCTCTATGGTGGTGTAGGTCACTCTCAGGTAGATTACGGCCGCATCTTAGAGCGCGGCTATGAGGGTGTCATCCAGGACTGCGAGGCTGAGCTGGCCAAGCTTGACAGAAGTGATCCCGATTGTATCAAGAAAGAGCAGTTCTACAAGGCTCTCATGATTACTTATACCGCAGCAATCAATTTTGCCCACCGTTATGCGGACAAGGCAGAAGAGATGGCAGCTGTTGAGGCTAATCCGGTACGTAAGGCAGAATTAAAGCAGATCGCCAAGAACTGCCGCCGTGTTCCCCAGTATGGAGCAACCAACTTCTATGAGGCAGTACAGTCCTTCTGGTTTGTACATTGTATCATCCGTATCGAGTGTAACGGCTACTCCTACTCACCGGGACCATTTGACCGTTATATGTATCCCTTCTATAAGATGGATACTGAGATCTCCGAAGAATTTGCTCAGGAACTGCTTGATTGTCTCTATGTAAAATTCAACGATTCCGCAACCTGCCGTGACAAGATCACAGCCCAGGCTTTCGCAGGATACGGTATGTTTGAGCAGATTGCTTTAAGTGGTATGGATGAGAGAGGAAATGATATCACAAACGATGTCAGCTACCTCTGCCTGAATGCAGCTGCCCATGTGCAGATGCCCCAGCCTTCCAACGGTGTCAGAATCTCCAACCAGACTCCCGATGAGTTCCTCTACAGGGTTTGCGAGGTTGTCCGCCTTGGATTTGGCCAGCCGGCCATCTTCAACGATGAGGTAATCATCGAGGCCATGATGAACAGAGGTATTCCTCTGGAAGTGGCAAGAACCTACTCACCCAGTGGATGTGTTGAGCCTACCATCGCTCATTTCTATGATGGATGGCATTCACCGGCCTTCTTCAACCTGGCCAAAGTTCTGGAGATCACTCTCCACAATGGTATGGATAAGGGAGTCCAGCTTGGACCGAAGACAGGCGATGTAAGAACATTTACCTGCATAGACCAGGTAGTGGACGCTTTCGAGACCCAGCTCCAGTATTTCGTACGTCAGTTAGTAGACAACCTGAACTGTGTTGACTATGCTTTTAAAGAGAAGACACCGAACACCTTCCAGTCCGCTTTGATCAGTGACTGTATCGCCAAGGGTAAGACAGTCCAGGAAGGTGGTGCACGTTACAACTGGACAGGCCCGCAGGGAATCGCTGTAGCAGATACCGGTGATGCTATTTATGCCATCGAGAAGAACGTATTTATCGACAAGAAATTTACCATGAGTGAGCTCATGGATGCCGTAGACCATAACTTTGGCCGTGTTGTCGGTGAAAACCAGCCGACCTACCAGCCCACATGTAACGCAGCAGCACCGAGCTATGAGAATGAGACGGAGAAGACAATCTACGAAGTAGTCAGGGCTATCCTTAATAAGACCGGTTCCGTAAGCATGTCTGACTTCCAGTCCTACGCTCCGGCAACAGCTGCTGATTATGATGCGATCTACAGAATCTGTGACGCTACACCGAGCTATGGTAACGATATCGATGAAGTTGACAAGTATGCAGCCCTGGTTGCAAGGCTCTACTGTGAAGAGCTTGTCAAGTACAGAAATGTACGTGGCGGTATCTTCCAGGCAGCCCTGTTCCCGGTATCCGGCAACGTTATCTATGGATACGATGTAGGAGCTCTGCCCAGTGGAAGACTGGCTGAGACACCTCTTGCAGATGGTGTATCTCCCCGTCCCGGCAAAGATGTCCACGGCCCGACAGCAGCAGCCAACTCTGTTTCCAAACTGGACCACGCTCTGGCATCCAACGGAACTCTTTACAACCAGAAATACCTTCCTTCCGCACTTGCAGGAGACCAGGGTCTCATGAATCTTGCAGCTGTGATCCGCGGCTACTTCGACCGGAAGGGTATGGAGATGCAGTTTAACGTAGTTGACCGTGCTACCCTGATCGCGGCACAGCAGAATCCGGAACAGTACAAGAACCTTGTAGTCCGTGTTGCCGGCTACAGTGCAAACTTCACAAAGCTGGCCAAGGATATGCAGGATAATATCATTGCACGTACTGAGCAGGATTTTTAATGCCGGCCTTTACGAGCCAGTTTTGCGGTACAGGAGGTAATGATTGATGGCTTCTATTAATTATAAAGCAGAAGGAACCGTAACGGATATTCAGAGATTCTCAGTCCATGACGGACCCGGTATCCGGACCATCGTCTTCTTGAAGGGTTGTCCTCTTTCCTGCTTCTGGTGCTGCAATCCGGAAACCCAGCCCCGGCAGCCTGTTGTTCTTTTCAGCCGTGACAAATGTATCGGCTGTGGAAAATGTGTGGTAGCATGCAAACAGCATGCTGCCAGCCTGGAAAATCCCGGGCGGATTGACCGGTCCCGCTGCATCGGATGTGGTGAGTGTGCCAATGTCTGTCCCACCGGTGCCCTTGTCTTAAAAGGGGAGACCATGAATGTGGAACAGGTGGTAAGGATTCTGAAAAAAGATTCCATCATCTACCGAAAGTCCAAGGGTGGAATCACATTATCCGGCGGAGAACCCCTGATGCAGTGGCAATATGCCACAGAGTTATTGAAGGCCTGCAAGGCCCAGGGCTGGCATACTGCCATTGAGACGACAGGCTTTGGGTCGGAAGAAGCTATAGAAGCTGTATTTCCTTATATTGACGTAGCCCTCATGGATATCAAGAGTATGGACCCGGTTATGCACAAGAAAGTGACCGGTGTATCCAATGAGATTATTCACCGCAATGCCAGACGAATCGCAGAACTCAGCAAGCTGACTGTCCGGGTACCAACCATACCGACAGTGAATGCTACTGTGGAAGACTTCCAGAAGATCTGCGATTTTGCCAAAACTTTAAATGGGGTGGACACCATCCACGTCCTTCCCTATCACCGGCTGGGCGTCAATAAATACGAGCTTTTAAACAAAGACTATCCCATGGGGCACGAGATCGAGTCGATGAAGCCGGCAGAAGCCGTGCCTTTCCAGAAAGTTGTGGAAAAAAACGGATTCCGCTGCGTAATCGGCGGATAGATAAATGGAGGATGTAACATGGATGATAACATGATTAAAATGATGGCAAACCGCATTTCCAGGGAAATGAACGCTGTCGAAAATAATCCCGGACCGCCTCTGGGCATCAGGGATATCGGCGTGACAGAGTTTATTGGAACGGCCCTGGGTGATACCATCGGCCTGGTGATCGCCAGTGTGGACCCCATTCTGGTAGAGCCTATGCAGCTGGGTAATTACCGGTCTTTAGGTATTCTTGGCTGCCGGTCCAACAGCCTGGCTGTTATGAGTATGGCCATCGATGACGCGGTAAAATCCACCAACAGTGAAGTACTGATTTTAGAGCCCATCCGTGATAACGGAACCGACGGCAGCGGCGGCGGCCAGGCAGGACTCATTGTCATTGGAGCAGACGATGTCTCAGATGCCCGCCGTGGTATAGAGATCGCCCTGGACCGGATGGAAAAATACAGTGGTGATATCTATGTCAATGAAGCAGGCCATGTGGAGTTCCACTACACAGCCAGAGCCAGCTACTGTCTGGAGAAAGCCTTTGGAACCCAGGTGGGCAAAGCATGGGGTATGGTCTGCGGTTGTCCTGCAGCCATCGGAATCGTCGTAGCCGATATCGCCGCCAAGGCTGCTGACATTGATATCGTCAGCTACACAGCCCCGGCTTCCGGTGAAGGCTTCAACTATCAGAACGAGGTAACAGTGAGTATCACAGGTGACTCCGGTGCAGTCAAGCAGGCCGTAATCTCTGCCAGAGAGATCGGCAGAAAGCTTCTCGGCGCCATGGGAAGTGAACCCCAGTCCCTGTCCTGCCCATACATTTTTTGAGAGGTGAGTGCTTATGATTTCTGAAGCATTGGGTATGATCGAGACCAAGGGTCTTGTAGGTGCCATAGAAGCGGCAGATGCCATGGTAAAATCAGCAAATGTCATTCTGGTTGGCTATGAGAAGATTGGATCCGGTTTAGTTACCGTTATGGTCCGTGGAGATGTAGGCGCAGTCAAGGCATCTGTAGATGCCGGAACCGTTGCGGCAGACAAGGTGGGAACCGTCGTATCCTCCCATGTCATCCCACGGCCTCACCGTGATGTGGAGAAGATTCTTCCTGGCAATGAATAAGTGGCAGTCTCACCGGCTTGAATGAGAATGGAGCTTATTATGGATATGAAATACAGGACAGATATGGGTCCATCCGGGACAGCACAAGAGGGCTGGGATGCCCAGGAGATCGTAGCTTCTGCCCAGGAGGCCTTCAAGGCCTATTCCCTCTTTAGCCTGAGCCGGAGGCGGGACCTCATATCGGAAATCAAAAAAAGACTGATCCAGCTGGTGCCTTCTATTGCCAGAATGGAATATGAAGAGACCGGCATGGGCAATATCAAAGACAAAATCGTAAAACTGATGCTGGCAGTGGGAAGAACTCCCGGTGTGGAAGACCTGGTGACAGAGGCTGTCACAGGCGACCATGGCATGACTCTCTATGAGTATTCTGCCTACGGTGTCATCTGTACCTTACTTCCGGGAACCAACCCCTGTGCCACCTTGATCTCCAACAGCATAGGCATGCTGGCAGCCGGCAATTCTGTCATCCATATCCCCAATCCCCGTTGTGTGGGAGTGACCAGGTATGTGGCAGAAGAGATTGATAAAGCGATCCGGGAGACCTACGGGATAAGCAACCTGATCTCTGCTGTACCCCAATCATCAATGCAGCAGGCAGAAGAGATTATGAATCACCCTGATGTCTCCATGGTAGTAGCCACCGGCGGTTCCAAAATGCTGCGGACTGCCCTGGCCTGTTCTAAAAAAGTAGTTGGGGCAGGCCAGGCCAACCCGGTGGTCATCGTAGATGAGACAGCAGATCTTGGCCAGGCTGCCATGAATATTGTGGAAGGGGCTTCCTTTGACAATAACATCATGTGTGTCAGCGAGAAGAACCTGGTTGTGGTTTCTTCCGTGGCCGATGCCCTGGTCAGGGAAATGAGAAAGCTTGGAGTATACTACATCAGGGATGAAGCGGATATGCTGAAGCTTACCAAGGCCACGGTAACCAGTCACATGACCATGAACCGGGCCTTAGAAGGCAAGCCGGCCAAGATGATTCTTGAAACGGCTGGAATTCCTTGTAATGACGACATACGGCTGATTCTGGTAGATACCATGATCACCCATCCCTTCTTTACGGAAGAATTCCTCATGCCGGTGGTTTCTATGGTCCGAGTCGATGATTTTGAGGAGGCCATAACCTCAGCTCTCTTTATCGAACAGGGAAACCGGCATACGGCTATGATTCATTCCCAGTCCATCGACCACCTCAACCGGGCAGCCCATGAGCTGCAGACTTCCATTTTTATCAAAAATGGATCCTCACTCAATGCCATCGGCTGTGACGGGGAGCAGGACACCAGCTTCACCATCGCCAATATCACGGGAGAAGGTGCGACGACGGCAAGGCATTTTGCCCGCAGAAGAAGGTGTACCCTGACGACAGGTTTTTCGATTCGCTAAAAACATTTGCTAAAAACATTTCTACAAAAGATTATGGCAGTGATTTGGCCGACAGTAAGAACAAGATGGGCCTGAAGATGCTATTCCGGAACAAGCCAGGATACTTAGTACATACTCCTTTTCTGCCAGTTTCCGGAAAGCTAAGCAAGCTGGTCCAAATCCTGCCATAACTATATCAATGATACCGTAACAGAAAGGAAAATAATGGCCGGTTCCAGCCTGCTATTATGAGATAAGTATTATGTCTGTATTAAAGCAAAACAAGAAACACAGCTTCATGACTTCTGCCTGTCTTATACTCACAGCAGTCATCGCAGCCTTTATGATGTTTTCCAACCAGGTACTGGCAGCAGACCAGCCGGGCAGTGCCCTCGATGCCGCCAAGTACAACAAACATATGGATGTCTGGTTCATCCTTTTCCTGGTGGCCTTCCTGATGGGCTTCCTTCGTAAATACGAATGGAGTATCTATCTGGCCGTACTTTTGACCACCGCTTCTTCCTACCTGGTATACATGGCCGGCAACCAGTTCGTCCTGAAAATGCCGGCAGAAGAAGTATGGTCCCAGGACATGATGATCAGTGCGGCAACCTGTTCTGTAACAGCAGTCGTAGCCATCGGTGTATTCTTAGGTACCGTAAAGATGTGGCAGTACCTTCTGGTGGGAGTTCTCTTTTCCCCCTGTTATCTGCTGCTCAACTACCTTCAGTTCACCTGGCTGCCGGCAGTGGCAGGCGGCGATGTCACAGACCCGGGCGGTGGAATCCTTGTTCATTTCTTCGCTGCCTACTGGGGCATGGGCGTAGCCCTGGCCATCCGGGAAAAGCGGGCCTTTGACGAGCCTATGTACACGACAAAACACAGTGTGTCCCTGGCCTGGCTGTCCGGTATGCTCCTCTTTATGCTCTGGCCTTCTTTCGTGACGGCCCTTATGCCTTTAGAGAGTACCACAGCAGTAACTGCCAACACCTATATGGCCGGTCTTGGTGCCATGATTACCTCTTACCTGACCAACGCCTTACTCAGCAAGGACAAAAAGGTTAACCCTGTTGTATATATCTGCGGTATGCTGACCGGACTGGTAGCTTCCAGTTCCACCCTGCTTCTGGCAGGTCCCTGGCTGTCACTGATGATCGGTGCCCTTGCCGGAATCTGCTGTCCTCTGGCCATCAACTTCCTTCAGGGCTGGCTGGCAGAGAAGCTTGGGGTTATGGATGTCATGGGCGTCCACAGTCTCCACGGCGTAGGCGGCTGGATCTCCTTACTCACCGGAGCCATCCTGGCAGGCAACCTGATCAACATCTGGGCTGCCCTGATCACCCTGGCCCTGGGTATCGTATCCGGTTTCATCACCGGAATGATCCTCAAGCTGACCAGAGGCGAGATGAATGTCACTTATGATGACAAGGATGAGTTTGAAGGAGATAATCCGGACCCGGTTCTGGAGCCATAAGGTTTACGGGAATCTAACCATTTTCAAAAGAATTCCCTGGAAAGATTATGAAAGGAAGAACCCTCTTAAAACAAAACTTCCGGAATAATAAAGGAGACATGTTATGAAAGTATTATGCAGAAAAGCTACGGAAGCTGAGAAAGCTTATATGAAAAGATTTGAATACTGGGAGAGTGATGTGGCCGAATTTGACTATTATTATGACCATGATGAGACCTTCCTGCTCTACGAGGGACAGGCCACCATCACTTACCCGGGTGGATCCGTAAGCTTTGGCGCCGGCGATATCCTGGTGTGCCCCGAAGGCCTCCGCTGTCACTGGAGCGTCAAAGTACCTGTTAAAAAACGCCTGCACTAAAAGGGCAGGCAGCCATTATTCATGCTAATCCTTTTGCAAGGTCGGACAGGACTTGAGGGTAGAATCCGCTCTTCCCTCAAGTTCCTTCCGGTCATATTTTATGGATAAAAGGGCTCTCCTGGACATTGTACATTTCCTTGGAGACAGGTATAATATTATTAAACATTTTACATCTACACAAGAATTATACAGTACCTGTATCTGATGAATGAAAAGAATTTGGGGGAGAATTCATGAACGAAGAGAGGAGAATGCCGGGAAGCGACCAGGCCCAGTATCCCAGCGACAAACGAATGACTCTCTTATCCCTCTTTCAGGAAGAGGGGCTGGAGAAGCTTTTGTGGCAGCTGGCATCTGCCACTGACCTGGCGGTAGCCCTGGCAGATTTCCGCGGAGACGAATGTACTGACTGTATCAATTACGCAGAATTCTGCCGTTTCGCCAGAGAGGATCATGGGCAAGGCCCCCTCTGTACGGCATCCAACGCCACCAACGCCTTCGGCATCACCCAGGCAGCGGTAAGCAAGAAACCCTTTATTTATTTCTGTCCCTACGGATTATTGATGTTCGCCATTCCAATCATAGTAAACGATGAGTATTTAGGTGGGTTTGTAGGAGGACAAGTCCGGTGCCATGACGCGCCGGCAGACACTGTTCGTCTGGAGAACGTCCTTCCCTGTAAGAAGGATTTTCTTGATGATGATGAGACCAGAGCATACTATGAACAGGCAAACCTTTTATCCTATGATAAATTTGTCAATGTGGCGGCTCTTATGGAGTCCTACATCCGGCAGATGACAGAAAAAAGAAGGGATAATGTTACCAACGAAGAGCTTGCCAAAGCCCGGCAGGCCCTGGAGGATGAACACAAGAAGCGTCTGGAGGCGGAGCAGAAAAGCAGCAAGTACAAGCTGACCGCCATGAGAACACAGTTTAAACCCTACTTTATTATGAGCACTTTGAACGCCATCTCCAACCTGGCCATCATAGAAAATGCTGTGCAGACCAATGAGCTGATCAACCGTTTCGCCCGCTTTATGTCGGACCTTTTCCAGAAAAATGTGGATGTCATCAGCCTGGAAGAGGAAATGGCTATGATCGACTCTTATCTGGCCATCTATAAATCCTGGATGGAAGACAAGCTCTCCTACCGTATAGATCTGGAGGGTGAAATCCGCAGGCAAAAGATACCAGCCATGCTGGTCTTTCCTATAGTGGAACAGTCCATCCTTCACCTGGCGGTCCATGGACAGCGGGATGGCCAGATCCATATCTCAGCTTCTTTTGATAAGAAGAATGTGAAAATCCAGCTCAGAGACAACCGGCCGCCGGCCGCCCAGGACGAGAACAGCCGGCTGATTCTCAAGGAGATTGAAGATATGCACAACAGCTCAGTAAAGACAGGGCTGGATCTGACAAGAGAACGGATGGAAGATTACTTCCATGGAAAATATGTATTCACTACGGAGACAACAGATGACGGGGAAACGGTATATATGCTGGAATATCCTCGTATGTTTGAAAGAGAGTATATCTGATGTATAAGGTTTTAATTGTCGACGATGAACTCCTGATGTGCAGGGCTCTGACGACAGCCCTATCCAGATTTGAGGACTTTGAAGTAGCAGCCTGTGTCAGCTATGGGGAAGAGGCCGTGGAATTCTGCCGGCATAATGATGTCCATATGGTATTAATGGACATCGCCCTGCCGGGAATCACCGGTATAGAGGCGGCCAGATCCATCAACAAGATCAATCCCGCCGCTGAAATCTTCATCATTTCTGTCCTGAGCAGCTATGAAGTAATCAGAAAGACCCTCGCCTCTAAAATCAGGGACTATCTTGTGAAACCTGTTTCTTTTTCCGATATCAACCATATCATTGATCTCTTTTTAGGAGACCAGGAAGAGGACCAGGATATCGTAAGGAAGATGGTAGACCTTTATCATAGCCATGACTATCCTGCTATGGTCCAGAGTGTTCCCGATGAGGTCCGTGAGGTTTTTCAGAACTGTCCCGTAAACAAGGAGCTCATTTCAAACAAATTTATACAGATTGCCAGGGGCATTCTGTCAGAAGCTGTACCATGCTTCTATAAAGACCTGGATCTCGGGGAACGTTTCCCCATCAATGAAGCCTTTGCCAAAAATGAGAACGCCTGGACCATATGGCTTACGGACGTTATGGACTATGCCTTCCGGTCGGGAATCATCCGCAGGCATGATTACCTGCAGTCGGTATTTGACTACATTGATACAGAGATCAAAAATGATATCAATCTTGCCTCCATCTGTGACGCCTGTAATATCAGCCAGAGCTATCTAAGCAGGCTCTTCCGCAAATATATGGGAGTCAGCGTGATGGATTATATCCACCTGCGCAAGCTGATGAGGGCAAAGATGTATATGGTATTCACTGATTACAGCATAACCCAGATCGGACACCATCTAGGTTACAGCGACGGAAGCTATTTTAGTAAGGTATTTAAAAAATATGAAGGAATGTCGCCTAAACAATACAAAATGGCCTTTCTGGGTCCTGCTTGAAATGAGGGAAGATATGAATAAGAAACCTGGCTGTAGAAAAGACTCAGAGGAAGACATGTATTTTCTGACCTCTGAATCTGTGACGGAGGGACATCCGGACAAGCTCTGCGATATCGTATCCGATTCTCTGCTGGATGCCTACCTGAAAGAGGATCCCCTTTCCCATGTGGCCCTGGAGACGGTTGCTTCCAAGGATATGCTTTTTATATCCGGGGAGGTCACATCCAAAGGGGCGCCTGACCTGATTGAAAAGGCCAGGGAAGCGGTCCTCGCCATCGGCTATGACAGCAAAGAAAAGGGATTAGATGGCAGAAACTGTCTGATCCTCACCAATATCATATCCCAGTCGCCGGACATCTCCATGGGAGTGGACCGGGCAGACGGCCTGATTGGTGCAGGGGACCAGG
This sequence comes from Lachnospiraceae bacterium UBA7026, assembly GCA_002494165.1. GTDB lineage: Bacteria > Bacillota > Clostridia > Lachnospirales > Lachnospiraceae > Anaerobutyricum. The sequence continues at coordinate 16,551 of DLBH01000061.1, forward strand.
GCATGATGTACGGTTATGCCTGTGATGAGACGGAAGAGTATATGCCTTTATCCATCTCTTTAGCCCACAAGCTGGCCGCAAGGCTGACCCAGGTCCGTAAAGAGGGAATCCTTCCCTATCTTTACCCGGATGGAAAGACCCAGGTTACCATCGCCTATGACCGCAATGACCAGGTCATAGGTATCAAGGACATCGTCGTTTCCGCCCAGCATAATGCCCGGGTACCTATAGAACAGGTCCGGGCGGATATCAGAAAGCACGTGATCGATGAAATGATCCGGCCCGAAGACATGCTGGCGGACATCCGGATCCACATCAATCCCACAGGCCGCTTTGTCACAGGCGGTCCCCTGGGAGACACGGGACTGACCGGCCGCAAGATTATGGTAGATACCTACGGAGGTATCGCCCGCCATGGGGGAGGCGCCTTTTCCGGCAAAGACCCCAGCAAGGTGGACCGGTCGGCAGCCTACATGGCCAGATATGCTGCCAAAAACCTGGCTGCCGCCGGCCTGTGCGGTAAATGTGAGTTAAATCTCGCCTATGCCATCGGCATACCCCAGCCGGTATCCATCAAGATCGACTGCTTTGGCACGGAAAGAATTCCCATAAGCATCATCGAAAAAACTGCCGAAAATGTCTTTGATTTCAGCGTAGCCGGTATTATCAGGACGCTTTCTCTCACAAGCATTTCCTATAAACCGGTGGCCGCCTACGGACACTTTGGCAGAAGAGACCTGGACCTGCCCTGGGAAAGGACAGACAAGGTTCAGGAGATCATGGATATCGCAGCCGGCTACCTGGCAGACTCTATCCAGGCTATGTCCGGCCAGTAAATTTAAATATATCAACGTTTTATGTCCGGCCAGTAAAATTAACTATCAACGTTTTTTATCCGGCCAGTAAATTAAATCATCAACGTTTATGTCTCGACCTTTTAAATATTTACTAATCAAAGTCTAACTGGAAAAGAGGAGGAAGCCGCTGCTTCTTTCTCTTTTCTTTTATGCCGGCCATAGGCCAGAAGCAGACTATACAAACAGGATATTTTTGGTATAATTGTAAGTAAGAAAACTATCGTTAAAATATCCAGTGAGGTGATGATTAATGAAGATGAAAAATATCCTTGTTGCCCTTTTGGGAGTTATTCTTATCGCTATTCTTTTTCTTACTGTAGTTAATGGTATGTTTTATTAAAAGCTATTATTTACACATAATAATACCTGCACATTATCCAGAGGTGTGCTATGACTGATAAAAAAAGATACAGGCCTATGCATAAAACAAAAATGAAGCTCCGTTACCTTCTGTTGGGCGCCCTGCTGGGTCTCCTTATTCTCTGGCTTATAGCTTATGCCAGAAGCGGCAGTCCCTACAGCCTGATGGAGACCATAAGCGTAAAAGAGAAGAGTGATGGCTCCTATGAGCTAAAACAGCAGAAAGTACCCTATACGGTCAAGGTGAATTTCGGCCATGCCCTCCTCGATGAAGCCCAGCGGGAGAAAAAGCTGATTATATATTCCCAGAAGGCGACAGTCCCTTATCAGATTGAGAAAGAGGGCTTGTTTGGCTGGTCGGTCTATTCCCAGACCAAGTCCATGATTTTCCATGGGGTAGGTACTTACTCCGTCGACCTGGCCCAGATTGGGGATAAGGATATCATTTTTGATTCCGCTTCCCAAACTTTACAGATCCATATCCCGGAGCCGGTTCTGTCGGTGGAATACCTGCCGGAAGAGACGGAATTCTTCAATACCTCCAACGGGATCCTCCGCTTCGGTGAGATGCAGCTGACGCCGGAAATGATGACAGAGCTGGAGACCCTGGCCAAAGAGAAGCTGAGAAAAAGTATAGAGGAAGACCAGGACTACCTGGAGACGGCCAGAAAGTTCGCGGCCCTCTCTGTCAAGGAGATTTTTGAACCGGTCCTGAGAAAGCAGATTAACGCTGCCCTGGAAGAGGCCAATGACCAATTTGCCATTCCTCCTTACTATACCATCCAGGTCCTGGTGGGTGATGAGAAAGAGGAAGGAGCAGAGGGAACAGAGGGGACGATGAAGATTGAAGAGACTAAGGGATCTGAGGAATCTGAAGAGTCTATAGGATCTGAGGAGACCGGAGAAACTGCAGATAGTTCCGAAGAACCTACAGAAGATAGTGAATCCGGCAAAAGTGGCAGCAGGCAGACAACTGAATAGCAGGGCAGGATACCCCTGCTCCCATGCAATCCCGACTGTACAAATCAGGCTTATCAAAGGTAAACCGACGAATTCTTGTCAATCCCGATGATAAGCTTTTTTGTGGGAAAAACATATGACTAATCAGTATTCCAAACGAAAGGAGAAAGATTTTTATGAAATCATTTATGGTGAGACCCAAAGTTTATTTTTACGATACGGTTAAAGAGTTTGCCCGGGAATTCCATCTTGGACAAGGTGACCTGCTGATCACCAATCAGTTTATCTATGAGCCTTTCCTTGGCGGCCTTGACCTGGACTGCCAGGTAATCTATCAGGAGAAATATGGGGCAGGAGAGCCTTCTGATGACATGGTGGAAGCCATGTACAAAGATGTGAAGAAAGATTACTGCCGTGTCATTGCCATGGGCGGGGGCACAGTCATCGATATCGCCAAATTATTTGCTCTTAAAAATGTATCCCCTGTCCTTGACCTTTTTGACGGGAAAACAGCCGTAGAAAAGGATAAAGAACTAATATTAATACCCACCACCTGCGGAACAGGCAGTGAGGTGACCAATGTAGCTGTCCTGGCCCTCAACAGCCGGGGAACCAAAAAGGGTCTGGCCCAGGATGCCATGTACGGCGATGTCGCTGTCCTGATTCCTGAACTTGTAAAAAGCCTTCCCTTCCGTTTCTTTGCAACCAGCTCCATAGACGCCTTAATTCATGCCGTGGAATCCAGCCTTTCACCCAAGGCCAGCAGCATTACCAGGCTTTTTGGCTACAAGGCCATCGAAATGATTTTAAATGGCTATAAGATTATCGCGGCAGAGGGAGAGGATGCCAGGTATCCGCTGCTCAATGATTTCCTGACAGCCAGCCTCTATGCCGGAATATCCTTTGGAAATGCCGGCTGTGCAGCTGTCCATGCCATGAGTTATCCCATAGGCTCTGTCTTCCATGTTCCCCATGGAGAATCCAATTATGCCATGTTTACGGGAGTACTCAACAACTATATGGAGATTAAGCAGGATGGGGAGATTGAAAAACTCAACCAGTTCATCGCTGACATCCTGGGCTGCCAGCTGGACCAGGTCTATGTAGAACTGGAAAAACTTCTGGACCAGATTCTACCTAAGAAAGCCCTCCATGAATATGGCATGAAGGAAGAGCAAATTGAAGAATTTGCCGATTCCGTCATCGAAAACCAGCAGCGGCTTCTAGGTAATAATTTTGTTTTCCTGGACAGAGACCGGCTGATCAAAATCTACAGGGAGTTATTCTAAATATTAGGCCCAAAAGCCGTTTTTCCGTCAGGAATTACGGCTTTTGCCCTGGGAAAAAACAGGCTGTCGTACTAAAGCGGCGAGACTGTTTTGAGATAAAGGCAGGAATCCCTCAATGTCCAATGTGTTTGGCATTTGCTTGGTATCCGTACGGTCTGGGACGGACTGGGATCAGTCCGTCATCAGACGAACGGATGCCAACAACGGACATAACACAGGACATGAGGGTTCCTGCCTTTTTACGTGACAAAGGGCTGCCGCTTTAGTACGGCAGCCCTTTTTTATTCTTATATTCAATTTAGTTCCGTAATCATCTTGTTAAATCCTCATCTGCTTCTCATCATTTTATGGCCTTGTCCGGGTGTCCCCAACCAATGCAGATTAATAAGTAGGGTTTAATTAATTTTCCGTTACTTTACCAGAGACAGGATCAAAAACCAGGCTGTAATTCTTCTCATCTTTAACGAAGGTTACCTGGTAAGTCTTACTGTCTCCAGAACCCACTTCTTTTATCTTTATGTCTTTTACTTCCCCGGGATTTGTATCAGCATACTCACAACATTTCGTGATAGCTGTTTCCATAATATCCGCTGATTCCGCACCGGCCTGATCTTTATTCGTGATGGTCTCAGGCTCTCTTTTTCCAGCACTTCCAGGGTTTCTTTGTCAAAATTATAGAAAAATTCCCCGTCACTGGTATTAAAGCTGACTTCATAAGAGGCGCCATCACTTGATTTCTTGATTTTCAAGTTCTCTCCGGTGGCATAATCCACAGGACAGGCCTCTTTGAGAGCATCAAAAACGGCATCCTCATCATAAGACTGACCATCAGAACTATTACTGGTAACCTTATCCGGCACTTTTTTATCCAGGATCTCCCCTGTGTGGGAGTCAAAAAGCCAGGCCGATAAACCTGTTCCCTTTAAATTTCTTTCCCGACAGACCTGCAATCCATGGTATAGTTAAGTTATAAAAATAAATGCTTCTAGTATTTTATAAATTTCCAATAGGAGAATGATATGCTGCAGATCAAAGAAATATCCACAGCGCAACTTACAACCCTGAACCACAGTCCCCTGGTCTTCCACGATGCCCTGGCCCTGTAAAGAAAGGAGAGACCCGCTTTCATGTTGTGAATCCGGCAGGAGAGGATTATGAACTTGCCTACACCCGCAATATGGACCTTTACACGGACCAGATCAAAGCCTTCATCATGGCTATGACCTGCGACCAGGACCTCCATCCTGATTTCCTGGACTACGATAAGGATGACAAGGGATAATCTGTGTCTTGAATTTCTATCCCAGTTTGACCGGGCGGAATTCGAGTGGGTAGATGAATATACAGTTACCATAGCAAGAATTATTCTTAAGTTTACAAATATGCCTGTGGTTTTTAAGGACAAGCGGATTCTCTGGTTTATGGATGAAGAGGCAAGGCTGACGGTCACTGATCATTTTGAGGAGACCATTCCCCAGGGAACCCTGCGGGTTACCCCCAATCCGGTGGAACTTGGAAAAACCAAGCTGGACTGGTCCTATATCAGCTCTGTCATCGCCTTCCAGAATTTCTTTTTCTGGCAGGTCCTGAAGGCCGGCAAACCAGGCCCTCTCAAATATGCGGAAGTCGTTTTGACCCAGCTCACAGGCATCGGGGCCATCCTGGCCCATGTTAACGCCCTTTCCAGGGCCCTGGCCAAAAAGGGCCTGACTGCCTATTTAAGTCCCGGTTGTACCCGCTATCCGGACCGGCTGCTCAACCATTACTTTCATATCAGGACCAAGCCGGATGATGCCAGTGAAGACAACACGGCTCTTATGGATAAGTTCGTTTATTATAGTATCACCTGGTATTTCAGCCAGTTCCATCCGGACTTTGATGAGGCCATCCTGGATGAGCACTTTGCCGCCCAAATTAATGAATACGCCGACGCAGTCCTGGGCGGCAAGAGAGTTCTGGGTATCCTGGCCCGGGGAACAGACTACAGGATCATGGATATGGGCGGGGACAAGGTCCATGCCACAGTGCCCCAGATGCTGCCCCGGATCCGGCAATGGATGGAAGAGGGCAGCTATGAGAAGATTTTCCTGACCACAGAAGACCAGGATATCCTTGACGCCATGAGAAAAGCATTTCCTGACCAGCTCCTTGCCATCGCCCAGGAGCGCCATTCCATATCAGAATTCAAGGAGGAAGATGCCAATCTGATCTATGAACTGGAACACAAGCTCCGGTCCGGCCAGGAATATGAGGCCGCCCTGGAGGATACCACCGTCAACTATTTCTATGCCCTGTATATCCTGTCAAAATGTAATGCTTTTCTCTGTTCCGGCATGTGCAACGGCTGGGACGTGGTCAGGTCCTTCAATCACGGCCGTTTTGAGAGAGAGTACAAGTTTACCGTAGGCCTTACGGGGGACCCGGCCACAGAAGACTGGAAGGCCCTCCGGCCACTTTTTGCCGGTATTTTCGCCAGGTCTGTCTATCCGGAGAACAAGGCCTTCTACATGACCTCCGGCTTTCAACTGGACCAGCCGGTCTCCGGCCAGGCCCTGAAAGAGGCCTGGGATAAAACCATGCAGATCTATCCCTATTACACTAGGGCTGTGGTAAAGAGAAACCGGATCTACTATCTGGCAGACAATCCCCTGGATTTTGTAATCTCTGAGACCGATGAGATCATTGAACCGGCCACGGCCGCCGGCAATTACCACTCGGTGACCATCTGCTACAAGGGAAAAAAGCTTTATTTCTATACTGACCATGTAATTACGGACGGGACCGGCTGGAGGATGGTCCTTGAAAGTTTCTTCTACTACTATTTCTGCGCCCTGGACGGGGTAAGCTACCCCCTTCCCCAGGGAGTCAGAAGTTTGGAAGACGGTCCCGCTGCCGACCAGGAGACCGACGCCTACCTGATGGTCCCGGCCATAGACCCCCAGCAGTTTGCGGCAAAAGCATTTGGGAAAAAGGAGGTCTTTCTCTATCCGGAACTGCAATTGGACAAAAAAGACTACAAACTGGAAGACTGCGGCCATTATGTCATTGAGGTCCCCTCAGAGGAATTCATGGCCTATGCCAAAAGCATAGGCGCAAGCCCCAGTTCCCTTCTGTTCCAGCTGACTGTCCAGACCCTGCAAAGGCAGAATCCTGACAATCAGCTTCCCTTAAGGACCTTTATTCCGGTCAGTGTCCGCACTGCCATGGACAATCCGGGATCCCTGCTCCACCAGGTGGTTCACACGACCTACGACTGCGACCCTGACCTTCTGACGGACGACAGCAGGGCCGCAGACCTGAACCAGGGCTTCCGGACCCATCTGAAAGGTTTCAGCGCCAGGGAGAATCTCTCCATGATGTGCGGAGTCTACCGGGGCATCATCGAGGCCTACAAAAAGGCCATAACAGCCAATATGCTCGACAAGATCAGGGAGAATAACAGTTCGGTCAACATCAGTACTGGCGCTTCTTTTATCGGACGTCTGGCAGCGGGAGACTACGGCAGCCAGATCCATATGGAGTGTATCCGGGTTATGCCGGGCCATGACTTCCATACCTATATGCTGGAGGCGGGCCGGAACTTTTACATCTCCATGACCCTGGGTGCCAGGACAGACCGCTATGTCAGGGATATGGCTGACCATATGAGAAGCCTTGGCATGACCCATACTTGCTGGCGGGAAGTGTAGGATTCATTTAAAGGAGAAAATTATGGAAAAGAAATTAAAATCTACGGAAAAATACCTGGCCAGGCTCCCCTTTTGGGAAGACCTGACAGAAGAAGAGAAAGCAATGGTTCTTGACCGGGCAACCATAAGGCTCTTTGAGAAAAACCAGATTATCAACAGCAGTGACGCTTCCTGTATGGGTATCGTTTATATTATTAAGGGCGGCATACGGGTCTGCCTTCTTTCCGACGAAGGCCGGGAAATTACCCTTTACCGGCTGGGCGAAGGTGACCCCTGTGTGACCACAGCCTCCTGTGTCATCCAGCAGATCACCTTTGACACTCTGGTCTATGCCACGGAAGAGAGCAAGATGCTGGTCATTCCTTCCAACGTCTGTTCTTACCTTTCAAAGTCCAGTATGAACGTCCGTCTCTTTATCTATGAAACAGAAACCCAGCGTTTCTCCCAGGCCATCTGGGTCCTGCAGGAAATCCTGTTCAAACGCTTCGACCAGCGCCTGGCCGCTTACCTGCTCAAAGCTTCTGAAGAAAATGGCGGGCCGGACCTTAGGATGACCCAGGAGGAGATTGCCAAGGATGTGAATTCTGCCAGGGAGGTGGTGGCCAGAATGCTCCGCCATTTCTCCTCGGAGGGCTTGGTTAAGGTCAAGCGGGGCCATATCCTGATTACAGATCCTGAGGGTCTTGAAAATCTTTTATAAATTATTTCCACTTTTGTGACCCGGTCACAGAATTCGGTTCTTTTTTCCCCTATAATACAGTTAAAAGAACAGGAAAGAGAGGAAAATAAAATGAAAGAACTTACTATTACAAAAGAGAATTTTGAAAAAGAAGTATTAAAATCCGATATACCCGTATTAATCGACTTCTGGGCAAGCTGGTGCGGCCCCTGCAGAATGCTCGCCCCGGTAATCGCTGAGATCGCTGAGGAATACGAAGGGAAAGTAAAAGTCTGCAAGGTCAATGTGGACGAGGAGATGGAACTTGCATCCACCTTCCAGGTTTCCAGTATCCCTATGGTCGTAGTAATGAAAAATGGCAAGGTAACCAATACGTCAGTAGGATTCAGACCCAAGGCCCAGATCGTCAGCATGCTTTAAGCGGCAAGATACAGTAAAAATTCATTCTATCAGAAATCTCAAAAGAAAAAAAATTCTATCTTCCCAGTGACAGACAGGCTTCCACCAGCTTTGCTGCCACAGAAATGAAAAAAACAACCCGGTAGCAGGTCTCCACCAGCCGCTGCCACAGAAATGAAAAAAATAACCCGGTAGCAGGCCTCCACCAGCCGTTGCCGGGTTTTTGCATTTGATGACTTGCCTGAGATATTATTGTACTTGCAAGGCCTCTTCAGATGATACTCTTCAGTTTTTTTCGGACAATAAATAGTCTTCAAGTTTTATCGGATGATATTCTTCAAATTTTTTCCAGATGATATTTTTCAAATATTATTATTCAGATGCTGTTCCTCAGATGTTATTTTTCAGATGCTGTTCTTCAGATATTATTCTTCAGATGCTGTTTTTCAGACAGTATTCTTCAGATGCTGCTCTTCAGATATTATTCTTCAGATGCTGTTCTTCAGATGCCATTCCTCAGATGTTATAATGATAAAAACATACTTATGATACCATCTAATCTTAAGAGCATTAATATCGCTTAAAGATATATCCCTGAAAAAGGAGGCAAGGCCATGACCCATTCAGAATACAGATTTTCAAAGGACCAGCTTATAAGAGCAGTCCATTATGATAAAAAAGACAGACCCTCCCCCTCTTCCCCGGACTCCTTTGGTCCTGAGACAGCCCGCAAAGTAAGAAATTTCCACCAAAGCTTTCCCGGCTACCGGCCAACTCCCTTGGTCAGCCTGGATGGCCTGGCAGGAGAGCTGGGAATCAGGTCCCTCCATGTAAAGGATGAGAGCTTCCGTTTCGGCCTCAATGCCTTCAAGGTCCTTGGGGGCAGCTATGGAATCGGAACCTATATCGCCAGGAAGCTGGGACTGGATATTTCTGACCTTCCCTATGAGGCCATGTTGAGCCGGGAGGTCAGGAAGAAGCTTGGTCCCGTCACCTTTATCACGGCAACAGACGGAAACCATGGCCGGGGCATCGCCTGGACCGCCAGCCAGCTGGGACAGAAATGTGTGGTCTATATGCCCAAGGGCAGTGCCCGGGAACGCCTTGAAAACATCCGGTCCCTGGGGGCAGAGGCCTCTGTCACAGAAGTCAATTACGATGCCACAGTCCGCCTGGCCCGGGAGCATGCCAGGAAAAATGGCTGGGTCCTCGTCCAGGATACGGCCTGGGACGGTTATGAAGAGATTCCCGGCTGGATCATGGAGGGCTACACCACCATGGCCGCTGAAGCCAAGGACCAGCTGCAGGGCCAAAAGCCCAGCCACGTCTTCCTCCAGGCCGGTGTGGGAACCATGGCCGGAGCCGTCTGCGCTTATTTCGCCTCCCTCTATGGCAGAGAAGACAGGCCGGTCATCAGCATCATAGAGCCGGACCAGGCTGACTGCCTCTATAAGACAGCCGGGGCCGGCGACGGCCGGACCCACGCCGTCACAGGAGACATGAAGTCCATCATGGCCGGTCTTTGCTGTGGGGAGCCCTGCTCCCTGGCCTGGAAAGTCCTTAAGGACCATGCAGACCATTTCATCTCCATGCCGGACTGTATCGCCGCAGAGGGCATGAGAATCCTTGGCAGCCCCCTGCCGGGGGACCGGAGGATCATTTCCGGGGAGAGCGGTGCCTCCACACTGGGCCTGGTGGCGGAAGTCCTCCGTAACCCGGACCTCAGGCAGCTGAAGGAGGACCTGGGTCTTGACCAGGATTCCCGGATTCTCTGTTTTTCCACAGAAGGTGCCACAGACCGGGAAAACTATAAAAGAATCGTCTGGGACGGAGCTTATTCTCTGGGAAGATAATTTTATCATTAAGGGCCATTGAAAATCTTTCCTTTTCATAGTATGATGCAGGTAGTTAGCTATTCCTAACTATATTGAAATACACGACAAGGAGGATATTTATATGGACCTGAAATTTGGTGATATTCAGGAAACAGCACTAATCACCTTGGCCATCCGGGCCAGCGAGACCTGCAGGCCCAATGCCAGAATTAAAGACAACAAGGCTAAGGAGATTATTGATACTCTTGGCGTGGACGTCAGCAAATATGATCCCTTTTTGTCCCACGAAGGTGTGGTGGCCAGGACCATCATGTTCCGGAACCAGCTTAAAGACCTGCTGGACCATTATCCTGATGCGGTCTGCATTAACCTGGGCTGCGGCTTTGACGATAAATTCTCCCAGGTGGATAACGGTCGTTTGCACTGGTACGACGTGGATCTTCCGGATCAGATTGCAGTCAGAAGAAAGGTATATGAAGACCGGGACCGTTGCATCATGCTTGACGGGGACGCCCTGAATGGAAACTGGACAAAAAATGTCATGAAAGCCGGTATGTATATCGTCATCATGGAAGGGGTCATGGAATATTTCTCAAAAGACCAGGTAAAAACCTGCCTCAACATGCTTTGTGACAGCTTCCCCCAGGGCTATCTGCTGACCGAACTTCACTCACCATTCCTGGAAAAACACGGCCAGCACCACGATGCTGTTAAGCACACAAATGCCAGTTTCGGCTGGGGTACCAAAAGCGGCAAGGAGTATCTAGCACTGGAACCCAGACTGCATTATCTTTCTGAGAAAAGCTACAATGAAGAGATGAAAAAATACAGCATCCGGGGTAAACTATTTGCCATCATCGGAAAGAACATCAACAACCGGCTGGCCCTGTTCTCATGGTAATAAATTTCCGGGCCTGTAGCATATGACCTGTTATGATAAGGCGCTCCTTTTGGGGCGTCTTTTTCTTGAGTATGGTAAAACAGATGAAAGGACTGGCAAATCATGTTATAGTAAAAATATCGGTGACAACTGATCATCCTGGCCATGTTTATCTACGTTAACAGGCAAAAAAACCCCTGGTCACGGCAACCACCATACTACGTATTTCATATTCTATAAGTAACAAGGAATTAAGAAAATGATCATAAGAACCGCTTCCGTGGAGGACGCAAAAGAATTATTGGATATATACGCCTATTATGTGACAGACACGGCCATCACCTTTGAGTATGACCTGCCTTCTTTAGAAGAATTTACCCACCGTATCAGCCAGACCCTGACCAGCTACCCCTACCTGGTGGCGGAAGACCAGGGAAGATTGCTGGGCTATGCCTATGCGGGCAGCTTCAAGGGCCGGGCAGCCTACGACTGGTGCGTGGAGACCTCCATCTACGTAGCCAGAAAAGCCAGGGGAAGGGGAATCGGCAGTCTGCTTCTAAGCAGCCTGGAGTACCTGCTGACCCTCCAGGGCATCCTGAATGTCAACGCCTGTATATCCATTCCAAAAGAGGAGGAGGACCCCTACCTAACCCTGGGCAGTGTAAGTTTCCATGAAAACAAGGGCTACAAGCTTGTGGGCACCTTTCATGACTGCGGCTACAAGTTTGGACGCTGGTACCATATGGTCTGGATGGAAAAGATGCTGGGTGACCATGTCTCACCCCAGACGCCGGTTATCCCTTTTCCAATTTTGGAAGAGTATTATCCTGACCTGCAAACAGGTGTGATAGTTCTGTGACATTTCCTGTGATATTCTTCATCCATAACATATAGCAAAACAATAATAAGAAAAAGCAAACATAAAAATAAGCACCGGACCTGCAAAAACATCCGGTCACTAAATCCAGTCAATAATAGAAGATAGCAAGAATCCAGTATAAAGGAGGTCTTAATCATGAAAAACAATTTATTGAAAGCCAGTATCTGTACATTCCTTATAGCCAGCCTTATGATCCTTACGGTCAGCGCAAAAGGCAGCAGCACAGAGCTCCCTAAAGAATCCTCGACCGGAAAGACTGAGGCAGCGGTATCCACAGAGACAGATACCCAGACCCAGCCTCAATGGAAGGTGGAAACCGAACTGGAGGAGGGTGTTTATACTATCAGAATCCTGTCCAACGGCAAAGACAAGACCGGCTATGGCTGGCAGAATTACACCGGAGATAAGGGCGACGCCACTTTTATAGAATTAATCACACAGACCGACGAGGAGAAAGGCTATGCTTACGCAGGCAGCTTCAAAGCTACGGACGACTGCAAGGACCAGGGCGACCTGGAAGACACCATCCGGCTGGTCCACACCGACGGAGTAGTAACGGATGAATATATGGAATTCACCTTAAGTATCAAGGATGGTAAGATCAGCGAAGCTGTCGGCGGCTCCAATTGCATGCCCACCAGTGACGATGAGTTCTCTTCCGTCCTTTGCGGAACCTGGAAGGAAAAGGACAAGGGTGCCATAAGTCTGGAGATCAGCCAGAATCCTGAAGAAGGCTTTGACTGCATCCTGACCGGTGACAAGGATGCCGCCGCAACTACCCCCTATACCTTTACAGCCAGACACGACTGTATCCAGGAGGCTTTCCTCTACGACGAAGGCAAATGCCTATTCGCCCTGGACGCCTCGGCAGACGATCCGGAGGAAATCATCCTCTACCTACACGACAACAGCCACACTGGCGGATCGGACCTGACCTTTGTGAAAGCGGATTAGTCATCGGAACCATGCCGGAAAAGCAGGATCAGACCTCTGCCGGCGAGCCCCTTTCATAAACCTTTGCAAAAATCAATATTTGCTCCTGATTTTGCGCCTTACTTCTCCGGAAGTGGGCGCTTTTTTTATCCATAAAAACTATTGATTATATTTTCACTTTTGTTTCTTTTCATAGAATAAGAATCATTTCCATGATAAAATAATAAATAGTTTTTTAGTTACCCGGGTAAAACCAATACTTAGAAGCCTGATCCCGGCTTATCACATATGGAAGGAGAAAAAATCATGTCCAGAAAATTAAGTATTGCCACCCTGATCCTTGCGATCCTCGCCATAGCACTCTCAATATTTACCCTCTTATCCGGTAAGAATACAGTAGATCCAGAATCAGGGAAACAAACTGCCAAAGTAACCGAAACCACAACAGCCAAAGAGGCCATGGACACAGTCGGGGAAGAAGAAGGAGATATCCAGTATGTGCTATACCTGGGACTGAGCAGACCTGACGATGGTTCCATGCTTACCTTTGAAGAAGGAAAAGAAAAACTCCAGCCCATTCTGGTCAAACATTTTTCAGGTTTTACCATCCAGACTGCTTACGGTGGATGGCGGGATGACCAGGGAGTGTATTGTGAGGAAAATACCCTTGTAATCTATCTGAGTGATACCAATATAGAAAAGGTCAGGGAAGCGGCTGACGACATGATCAAAGAATTTGGCCAGTCCTCGATCCTGATCCAGGCTAACAAAACCAACACAGAATTCTACACCGGCAAATAAGACATAACCTGCTTTAATATTATTTTTTAAATCCCCTTTATAAAGGGGGTTTTTTTTAGGAAGCTAATACTAAAGGCAGAAGATTAAGGTTTTCAGAAGCTGGTCATAAGCAGTTCAGAGACCCTCATCCTTTTTTACATTAAATGTCTGTCAGGACCGACACCTGAACAAACATTCGAAATAGTTTTCCAAATGCTGTTGACAAAAGAACTCCTGTTCGATATAATACAGGCGCGAACACAAGTTCGGCGAACATAAGTTTGAAAGGAGATTGGATATATGAGCAGTGCTACAGCATCTGGTTACAGAAGAAGTGTTTTATTAGGAAGATATGCCCAGGAAGATATGTACAGAAGATTCAAGGCTGACCGGAACAGAGATCAGGCATTATGCATCATGAATTTCCGTTCCTTCAGCATGTTTGACCAGGCCCCGGACATGTCCGGGCCGGAAAGATCTGCGGGTCCCAGGACCAGCCAGCCCACAAACCGCAGGGCTCTGACGGCTATGAACAAGGAAAGCCATAAAAGCAGCACAAAGCACACAAAGAAGGTTCCTGCAAGGACTTCAGCCGCTAATTGCAGCCGGAGAACCAACAGCCGGACTATGATTTCGGCCGGCAAGGTCAGTATTCTGGTTTTCCTCCTTCTTATGCTTTTTACCTGCAGCTTTGTATTCAAGGCCTTTATGATGTCCGGCACAGATGTCCATGCAGGGATTCCCTTATCCGACATCAAGTATAAGGTGGTCGAGATCAACTATGGGGACACTCTCTGGTCTATTGCCAGAGATAACATGAATCCTGGATATGACAGCATTAATGCCTACATCTCGGATATCATGGACTGCAACCAGATGACCTCGGACCGTCTGACTACAGGCGGCTACCTCATGATTCCTTATTACGAATACGCTGACGGGGATACTTTATAGATTATTAGATAAATTTACACAGCTACAGATATACGGGGATTTCAGAAGCAGACACGAATAAGTAGTAGTAAGGCGTGTAAAAGGCACTGAATGATACGTTTGATGTAATATAGATGGAAGACAGGAGATTTGCTTTCGGGTTGTTCCGGCTATGCCGGTGCAGCCGCAGGGACAGTCTCCTGTTTTCTTAGATAAAGATTCCTGAAAAAGCCCAGAAAAGGAAATACACCCATCTGCCATAGACGGGTGTATTTCACTAGTGCTAGTCTGCAGTTTTTTCTCTCAATTGTACCTTACCGGCTGCCATCCGGCGACGTTCATCCTCCATGGCCGCATAATGCTTCCTGGTGGTGTTAACATCCCGGTGGCCCAGCACATCAGCTACAAGATAGATATCCCCGGTTTCCCGGTAAAGCTGTGTGCCGTAAGTACTTCTGAGCTTGTGGGGGGTAATCTTTTTCAATGATACCACGGTTTGTGAGTACTTCTTGACCAGGTTCTCCACGGCTCTTACACTGAGCCGGCTTTTCTGCATGGAGAGAAAGAGGGCATTCTCATGGCCTTCTTTAGCGATGATCCGCTTTCTTTCCTCCAGATAATCAAGAAGGGCCTCAGCCACCTCGTCACCGAAATAAAGGATCACCTCGGCGCCACCTTTGCGGTGGACCTTCATCCCGTTGGTCTCAAAGTCCAGGTCAGTGATATCAAGGCCAACACACTCCGAGACACGGATACCCGTGCCGAGAAGCAGAGTCAGAAGCGCGAGGTCCCTGACCCTGGTTTTATTATGATATCTTTTCTGGGCTTTGGTGAGTTTGTCTCCCTGTTCGACAGCGTCCAGCAGTTTAGCGATTTCATCCGGCTCCAATCGGATGATAGCACGTTCATGCTTTTTTGGGAGCTCCAGGAGACTTGCGGTGTTGTTCCGGATCATCTGTTTGCGGTAGAAAAAACGGTAAAATGTGCGGATACTCGCAGTTTTACGCATCCTGCCGCGCTCATCATTTGTGTGGATCCTGTTCTCAGAATCCTCATAAAGTCTGAGATAATCCAGATACTCCTCAAGCTGTGACAGGGTAATCTTGTCCAAAACAGCAACCGGCCAGGATTTGACGGGACCTTCTTCCAATTCCGGATATTCTTCTTCCAGAAAGCGGAAGAAGACTCGGAGATCATAGCCGTAAGCGATTCTGGTACGGGAAGAGGTTGTCGGTTCTATGCCGCGGAAGAACTCTCTGCAGAATCCCGGAAGATCTCTGCATAGTCGACGAAGCCGCTTCTCATTATCAATATTTACCTTGTCATTATAGGTTGACTGTTGCAAGTAACTGCCTCCTTTTTGGATATAAAGTTAATCCCTACACAGGCTGGACATAATTTCTCAGTAATATGATAGCACGAAAAACTTACCGGTTCAAGAAAATATTCAGATTTTATTTAGTATTTAAGCAAATAACATATATATTTTGTAGTTCCCAAGCTATTTTTTACAGGTTTGACTATTGTAAAAACCAATGATAAGATAATGGAATCATGAGACTAATACTACATAATATTTTAAAAATCTTAATACTGACCGTTCTAATCTTGTGTTCCTATTCTTATATAGAGAGCCATGGTCTGGTCCAGCACCTGCAAAAATGGGTGGAGGACACTGCCACAGAATACCTGACTCCGGAAGACCAGAAAAACAAAACCGGGTCCCTGGAAGCCCTTGTCAGAGCACTGGAAAGCAGGAGTCCCGGAGTCCTCAGGGTTCAGGCAGCGGAAACTGACCCTGTTGCGGCAGAAGGGACAACCCAGGCAGCTTCCCTCCAGAATACGGCACAGGCAGCAGTCCAGGTTTCCACAGAAGCCTCAAATCAGGATTCCCAGGCTGTTACAGAAGCAGCGGCCACCTCAGGTCAGGATTCCCAGACAGCCACAGAAACACCGGCCACTTCAAGTCAGGATTCCCAGGCTGTTACAGAAGCACCAGCTGCTTCAGGCCCAGCTGAATCCCGGAAGGAGGCAAATGATTCAGCTGCCAGACTCGGCTACCGGGCTGTATGGCTGTCCTATATAGAATTTATGGAGTATCTTGAGTCTGTGGAAGAGAATACGGAAGAGAATTTCAGGGCTTTCTACAACAGGGTCGCGGACAAAGCTCTAGAAGCAGGTATGACCACCATAATCGTCCAGGTCAGACCCTTTGGCGACGCCCTTTATCCCTCCAAATATTTCCCCTGGGCCTCCTGTATATCCGGCCGGCAAGGCAGAGATCCCGGTTATGACCCCTTGAAGATCATGGTGGAGATCAGCCACAAAAAAGGTCTGGCCATCGAAGCCTGGATTAATCCATACCGGATTTTATCCACCACAGATACTTCCATACTTTCCTGGAAAAACCTTGCCTTGGGCTGGATGAAATCCAAGGATAAAAAGATCCGGGACCGGGTCCTCACATATGATGGAGCCTTTTATTATAATCCGGCCAAGCCCATTGTCAGGAAACTAATTGTCCTGGGTATATGTGAAATAATTAACAATTATCAGGTAGACGGAATCCACATGGATGATTATTTTTATCCTGATTTCGACCCGGAAACCGTAACAAAGACCTTTGATTATAAGGACTATAAGACTTATTGCCGTTATGCTTCAGCCCCTTACCGGATCTACCCAAGCGGTATGGACAGTATTTTTGAATGGCGTAGAAATAATGTCAGCAAACTGGTTTCAGATATCTATAAGGCTGTAAAGGCCACCAATCCCAACCTTAGCTTCGGGGTCAGTCCCAGCGGCAATCTGGAGGACCTTAGAAGCAATTACCAGTATTATGTAGACATCGACCACTGGGTCACTGAACCGGGCTATGTAGATTACCTGATGCCACAGCTATACTGGAGTTACTTTGATCCTTACGCGCCATATAAAGATCTGCTGAACCAGTGGGTCAGCCTGATGAAAGATTCCCAGGTTAAGCTCTATATAGGTTTGCCTTTATACCGGATGGCTTCCACAGATATACCAGGTCTCGAAGGCTTTGAATTCCAGCAGGCAGTTTTAATGAAGTACATGTTCGATGATATCAGAAAGAATGAGACCGTAAAGGGCATCGCTTTATTCAGCTATGAGTATCTGGACATGGACAGCAGATGGTATGATTTTGAATCCACTGGATATACTGAAGAACAGAAAAAGATTTTAAGGGAAGTTTTCCAGATTATAAAAAATATGGACTGGAATGCCGGGTAATCCGGCAGCCAGTCCTCTTCTCTTATTTTAGGCCATACTCTGCGTTAAAGTTTGGTTTTGCGAATAGTTATCTGTATTTATGCACATATCTCCCCCTCTTTATTTGTGAGAAATGCACAATTTCTTGTCCATGCGACCAAAAGTCGGGTCAATCATTCTGCGGTCAGGCTTTCGAAGGTTTCCAGAAGTTCCTTGTTGATTCTGCGTATTATTTCCGGATCAATCTTGAGTATTTCCCTGTCATATGTCAGCAGACCGTTTGTTTCATCTTCAATGTCAGACAGTTCCGTGTAGACAATGGCGCTTAAGCCATTCTTGATATTTTCCAGCAGATCATGCCTCCAGAGTTTCTCAATTTCCAGAGTCAATTCCTCCCGGCTATGATACTTCCTGTAACCGAACTCACTGGAGGTCCAGCTGTGATCCGGTATATGCCAGGAATAACCGCCAAATTCTGATAAAGCAACACATCTGTCCTGCTGCGGTATTACTATCAGCGGCAGGAAATAATTATGGATACTGTGGATATCTCCATCTCCCTGATCTATCCAGCCGCTTGCTTCATCGATCAGCCTCGAAGAATCCATTTCCCTGATCAGTTTCGTTATCCTGCTTCCCTCAAATTCACCCCAGGCCTCGTTAAACACAGTCCAGACCGCAATCGACGGATAATTATAAAGCTGCCTGATGGTCATTGTGACTTCTTTGGCAAAGGCCTCCCGGCTGTTTTCTTTTTCCCTCAAAAAAACCCTGAAGTTTTCATCCCGACCCGCTCTCAGGAATTCCGGCAACAGATTGGACGCATTTATATTTAATAAGCCCTTGTAACGTTCCCCGCCATTGACCATATCCTGCCAGACTAGCATCCCGAGCCGGTCACAATGGTAATACCAGCGGTCCGGTTCAATCTTGGCATGCTTCCGGAGCATATTGAAGCCAAGGGATTTCATCTGAAGAATATCATTCACCATGGCTTCATCTGAAGGAGCGGTGTAGAGGCCATCGGGATAATATCCCTGGTCGAGAATACCATTGTGGAAATATGGTCTTCCGTTCAGGAAGAACCTGAGTATCCTTTCTGAATCCCTCTCCATGGAGATCTTACGCATAGCAAAGTATGAAACGACTTCATCTTCTCCTGCCCGAATGATTATATCGTATAGAACAGGCTCTTCCGGCGACCAGAGTCTACATGAAGGGAGGTCAAGCCTGCAAACATCTCCTGTCATTCCATCAGACTGAAGAATTACTTTATCCTTCAAAAGAACCGTCATCTCCACAGGAAGCCGATGTGAGTCATGCATCATCACCAGGATCTCCAGGCATTTATTGTCCAGATCCGGTTTCAGGTTTACCGCATCGATGTAATGTTCCGGCACATACTCCATCCATACACTCTGCCATATTCCGCTCTGGGGTGAATACCACATACCGCCGCGTTCCAGGGACTGTTTCCCCCTTGCATAATAAGAAGTATCCGACAGGTCCCAGACGACTAGCTGAAGCAGGTTTTCTCCTTCCCGTACATATGCGGTAATGTCATAGGAAAAATGCCAGTAACCGCCCCTATGCTCTCCCAGCTTATACCCGTTTACATATACCTCGCAGCACTGGTCCACCGCCCCGAAATGGAGAAGCAGACGTTTTCCGCTCTCTGTTCTGCTCAGAGAAAACTCTCTTTTATAGTGAAGAAACATATCCGGCATGACTACCCTGTTCACACCGGAAAGTACCGACTCCGGAGAAAACGGTACCAGTATCCGGCCGTCATACTCTTTCGGAAACTCGGCAGATGACGTTATAGCATAGTTCCAGAATCCATTCAGGATTACATATCCGTCTCTTTTCATTCCCGGTCTCGGATACTCCTCCAGAACATGCTCCGGATCTATTTCTTTACCCCATCTTGTCATCATTTTATTAGTCATAGTTCATTCCTTCCATTATCTGCTGACTCAAGATATCTGCTGCCTGAAGAAAGGAAAAATATTCCTTTTCGTTCACATCAATCTAGCAAAATATATAATTTTTATTTTTTTTGACGAATTTTATGGTCTCTATATTTATATTATAAATCATATCCATAATTATAGAATCAAAATATTACCATCCCCAACAGTGTAAAAACCATTGGGGAAAGAGTATTTTTTGACTGTACCAGTCTTAAGAAGATTATCCTTCCCAATAGTGTGAAAGCCATTGGAAATAGTGCATTTTATAACTGTAAAAGTCTTAATATGATTTTTATCACGTATATGAAAGTGACTACCTCTTTGATATGCTCTCTTCCAGTTAGTAAGAAGTTTTATTTTTCTCTTGTCTACCTGGAAGGGAGCATATCGCTTTACTGGCCAGTGATAATCATCTCAACATTTTTCTCTACAGGGTCAAGACTGTAGGGCCATTCAAGCAGCCTTACCTGGTTTTCCAGGCAGAGCTGCTTTTTCAATTGGTCAAGGTCTTTTCTGGCCAGCAAGGCTTCCTCTCCTCCAAAGAACTCAATGGGATGATAATGCTGGATCCCCTGATACTCTATGGCCGTCCGCAGGGATGGAATATATAGATCCAGGCTTTGCCGGCCCAGCCACTCAGGCCGGTATTGATACAAAATGTCTGGATATTTTTTTCTTAAAAGATGAAAGAGGGTCAGCTCATTTTTCCATTTAGGTTTTATGATTCCTTCCGCAGTAAGCTTGGTCCTGATCTTTGTTCTCTCCAGCCTCCAGTTGCTTTTGAATCCGTCCTTTTCTTCATAGAGGGCCAGGTCTCTGTACCACCACTGGAAAAAAGGCATGATGATTTTTGTCAGATTGAGGAAGAATTCAAGCTCGGAAGAAAAATAACCACATTTCAGAATATGTTCAATATTTCTTCTGACATAAACTGTTTTGACAGGATTATGGTAATAAGGCAGATTGCCCTGATACTTGGCGATCCTGTCAGGAAGGTAGGGAGACCGCAGGACGATGCCCTCCTCCTGCAGATGATTATGATACCAGGGCAAGGAATAATCATAAAGGGAATAGCCCCCTGAGATCTCCTGGCTGCTGTTATTGGTATAAAGCAGGTGATACATCAGGAGAACATCATCCATATTCCTTTTATCAAAAACCGCCAGGTAATGAACTTTATCCTCATCCGGGAAAATGTTTTTTACCGGATGGAGGGCCTCTGCCCTTCTACAAATCTCCATAATCACAAAAAACTGGGATACATAACTCTCCGGAAAAAGAAAGTAGGCCTTGTGGTCTGTATCCAGACCGGTAAACTGGTCCATGAAAGCCTCCACGTAAGGATTCCTGTCAAAGGATCCAGCGGTTTTAATCTGCTTTTTGGTCTCATAACGGTAAGGCAGGTCAGTCCAGGACAGGTTTACCAGAAAGCGGTCGTAGTGGTTGGAGACATACTCCTCTCTCAATTCTTCAAAATCCTTCTGGTAGGACTGGTGTTCTTCCAGCAGTTCATCAAGGCTTGAGAAGGTAGCCATATTATGATACTGGGGGTAGCGGTCCCACAGCTTATTAAGTCTGTCATAGGTAAAAGTCCACCGGGGCTTTTCATGAATTGGTATCTCATCAAATCTATACAAGTCTTTTTCTCTCCCTGCAAGTATTTCTGTCTGTCAATTCTATTACTGTCTGTCAATTCTATTAACTGATAATACTGTTTTGTCTGTGTGTATTCTTTCCTGAAAGTATTGTTTTGTATCTCTTCTATCATCAATCATACCATCTTAGGGAAAGTTTCTCATTAAAAAATTAAGGAAGCGGCCGGGTATGCAGCGACCACTTCCTTTTCTATACATTTTTTCATAATCTCATATGATTGGTCTCCCTATTAATCCCTGACATAACTTGTTATTCTCTGTCAATCAATCTCCTAATTTTTTCCCAATCATATGCATCAGCTGACTGCGATGGACGAGAAATCAAACATGTCCCCAAGGGTAAAAGCCCTGCTGGGTTTTACCAGGGAGAGAACCTGCCTGCGGAAGTTTTCGAACCGGACCGGGTCCTGGGTCATCCTGTAGATGTTGGCAGTATTTCTCGCGTCGTCCAGTCCGTTATGGGCTCTGCCCTTAAAATCGATTCCCGTGATGTTAACCGCATTGATTAAGGAGAAAAGATTTTCAAAGGGAAACATGCTGCCGAACTCCTGCTGGTAGTCTTTCCAGTGAGACATCATATAATCCAGGTCAGAGGTGATGGGAATCTTCTTTGCAGCCAGTTCCTTGGAAAGCTGCCTGAGATCATTATCGCTCCAGGCATAAATCTCATAGTCACTACCACACCAGTCTGCAAAAACCTTAATAGCGGTCTCTACAGGTGACGACTCTCTCACCTGGTCATAGCTGATACCTGTCAGCCGCTGAATCTTCTTACTGATGTCAGGGGCATACTGGGGAAATACATATAAGGAGAAACTGTCAATCTCCTCATTGGTCTCATCCAATTTGACAGCACCAATCTGGATAATCTCATTTTTACAAATCTTTCTCACTTCAGGATACTTCCCGGAGACCGGATTCATTTCAAAATCTAAAAAAATCTTAACCATAGCTTCTACCTCCTCCATATATATTTTAAACGATCTTTATAACTACTATTTTAGTCCCGACCCCCTTAATAATATACAATGGAAAAGGCGGATTACATTTTCCTATTCCTTAAAAACCGGGAAATATTAGACAGAACTATAAAACGGATAAGTTTCTTTCATACCCCGGTATAACACGATACCGTACTCATCGGATACCCGGTCAAAGGGCTCCTTTGGATTATTGTATCATTATCATTATAGCCAGACTTTTTATAGGACAAATTCAGCCCGGCAACAAGACAGCTCCTAATAAAATGCTGGTGTTTGTTAATTAGTTATCAGCCTTACTCATATTGTTACGTTTTTGTCAATAATCTTCTACCAGTTACGGATATCCTTGACAGCTTTCTGGAGAACCTTTTCCAGCAGTTCAGCCAGGCGGCACTCCCTGTACTCAGTTCCCAGAATAAGCGGGACTGGCGCGCTTTTTTATTCCGCTTTATCTATTTTGCCGATGAGTACCAGGGCAAGATCATCCTCAGTGAGAAATCCAATATATCTCTTCTCCTCCTTAAAATGGCTGATTTCGCCCATGATATATCTAATTCTGTCCCATATAATAACATCAGAGAAAAATACAGTATCTCTTCAAGGCTGTCAGTCATCCACAGTACCATAAGCCGCTGGCTCGACGACGGCCAGAAGGAGACCCCGGAAGAGCTGGTGGATTACCTGATGGGCTTTATTCTTACCATATAGCCATCGTTAGAAAACCTCATCCATCCAAAAGAAAAAAGCATTTATCCAGTCTCCAGATCAGAGAAGGGATAAATGCTTTTTTATACTGAATACTTTTTAATGCTGATCCTTTACTGATCTTAATAATTACTCACCAGTTTTGATCATCATTTACCAGCCTCGATAATTACTTACCAGCCTTGATCATCATTTACTATTATTAAAAAGACTATCGTTAAATGTCATTTCTTTACAACGAAACCATAGATAATCATACCACCAGGCTGAGAATCTTCCCGATGCTGTCATGAAAGACCAGGTTGGCCTTACCCTCCAGCCTGGTCTTTCCTTTATTGATGATGACCAGGTATTCCCCGTGAAAAAGATGGGCCAGCTGAGCCGCCGAACCGACTTCTAAGGAGGTACCACCGATGATCAGGCAGTCTGCCCTGTTAATGATGCTGACCGCATGGTCATAGGCCTCCTCCGGCAGAAACTCTCCATAGAGGGTCACATCAGGCCGGATTATCTTTCCGCAATCCGGACATAGAGGAATTTCTTCTGGACTGTCAAATATATAATCCGGACCATAGGCCTTTCTACAGGAGATACAATAGCTCCTTAAGGCACTGCCGTGGATCTCATCTACCCGGACACTACCCGCCTTCTGGTGGAGGCCGTCGATATTCTGGGTGACGACACCGTCAAGCTTGCCCTGGCTTTCCATCCTGGCCAGGGCCCGGTGGGCGTCATTGGGCTCCACCTGCCTGGAGTCAAGGTTTTTCCGGAAATAGGCGAAAAAGATCTCCGGCTCCTTACTAAGACAGTCATAGCTTAAGAGATATTCCGGCCGGTAACGGCTGAATCTTTTCTCCTTCTTCCGGTAGAGACCGTTTTTACCCCGGAAATCCGGAATACCGCTCTCTGTAGACACGCCCGCCCCACCTAAAAAGACGATATGGGATGAAACATCGATGATCTCCAGGAAAGCCTGCAGTTTGTCTTCCTCCGATAAACTGTGGAAATATTTAATCTTTTCCTTCTGGGAAGGAAAATCCTTATTGATAATCTGGTATTTATCCTTATTCTTTTTATTCATATCAGCACCCAATTTGATTAATGAGATATTTTCAAAAAAACCTGATAGTTTCTATACTTATAAAAAAGTTTCATATAACCTGTCAGCTGGCAGCAGGAATAATTATTCTTCAGATCATCTGTCTCTTTCCAGCCCTTATTCTATCATCATTCCTTAATAACCCCAAACCTGACCAGGGCATTGCGCAGGCCGTCCTCGTCGATATGGTCGGTCACATAGTCGGCTGCATCCTTAATTTCCTGGCTCTTGGCATTACCCAGGGCTACGCCGATGCCAGCATATTCCAGCATGGCCATGTCATTTTCCCCGTCACCGAAAGTCATGGCTTCCTCCCTGCGGAGTCCGGCATAGGCCAGAAAATGCTCGATTCCCGATACCTTGTCCGCCCCTTTTGGAACGATGTCCACACCGTGCCGGCTCCAGCGGGTGAAGATACAGTCACCGATCTGACTGGTCAGAAAGTCCTCCCGGTCCTTTTTGCAGTAGGCGACACTCATGTAAAGGGTGTCTCCCCGATAGCTGCTGATATCTGGAATCCTGGTATGGATATCTTTGTGGGCCTGGACTACATTGTCATCCACATAGTTGATGTACATCCGGTCCTTTTCCATGAGTATGAAGGGCATATCCTTATTGTTAAAAAACCGGATAAGGACATCCCGGTCTGCTTCTGTAAAGGGATTGCCATAGATGACATTCAGGTTCCGGTCAAGACAGATCTGGCCATTCATAGTGACATAGCCATCAAAATCATATTTAAGCAGATCCATATCTTCAAGCTCCAGGATATGCCTGCCCGTGGCCGCCACCCGCAAAACCCCCTGGTATTTTAATTCCTGCAGGGCCAGCCTGGCAGATGGGGGCACCTGCTCGGTAAAATGAGAAAATAGGGTCCCGTCTATATCAAAAAATACAGCTTTAATCATAGAATTTCCTTTCCTGTTTTCCTACCTGCTTACTTGATCCCACTTATCCTGGCCTCCAATGCCGGTTCTGGCCTGGGCTTAAACCAGATCCGCCGGATCAGGCATGTTCCAGGACCGACCCATGGCTGGTCTTCCTGTACTCAGCCGGGCTCATATGCAGTTCTTCCTTAAAGACCCGGTTGAAGGTCCTCTGACTGCCAAAACCGGCATCCAGGCAGATATCCGTCACAGACTTATCCGTGTATTCCAGCATCTGCTTTGCATATTCCAGCCGGGTCAAATTGACATAGCGGTTGAAATTCATCTGGAAATGATTAGAAAATACCCTGGATAAGGCATAGGGACTGATATAGAGATCATGGGATACTGATGTCAGGGAAATCTCCTCCTGGTAATGACTGGCCACATAATTAACCACCTGGTCCATCAGGTTGCCTTCCGTTCCCTTCCCCTTGTCTATCAACCGGACCTGGGGCAGGGTCCTGGCCAGGATGATCCTGGTATAGGACTGGAGAAGCACCTCTGTCGGGGAAATACCCTCAACCAGTTTCTCCTCATTCTTCTCCTGTCCCTTTTTCTTTTCCGTTTTCCTCTCCCAGACTCCATAGCCGGCCTTAGCTGCCTCATGTCCTTTGCCGCCATATTCCTTTTTCCATTTCTTCAAATGGTCGTCCAGGGCATCCAGGGCGTAAAGGACGTCTCTGTGGACGGCAGCGGCCGGAATCACCGGATTCTCCGGCATCTGGTCCTTCATCATGGAAAGAAAGCTGCCGCACATGGACGGAGCGGCAATCATATAGAGGACCCGGTTGGGTCCGGGACTAAAAACCTGGTAATGATGTATGGTATTAGGAAATACCAGACCCAGGTCCCCCTTTTCCATGTGATAAAGTTCCCGCTCCACACCAAGCTCCAGAGTCCCTTCCTGCACATAAACACATTCCATGGAATTATGGAGATGGGGTCCCACATGGCCTGAAACCCGGCTATATATTTCAAATTCCTTCTTACTGTTATACAAGGGATACATTTTCCCACCTCCTGGCCACCATAAGCGATGGCCTGTCTGACCATTATACTGGTCTTGCCACCATAAATGATTGTTTGTCTGCCCATTTCAGCACTCTTCTTTGGCTCTTATCATAGCAGATTTTCATCGATTTGCAAGATTTGGCTATAATATCTGGGAAATTGGCAGGAAAATATAACGGTTTTGGCTTATATTAGACTCATCCAAAGGCCAAGCACTTTTGGGAAAAAGAAAAATACCCGTTCTAATACATGTATTGGAACACCCCCCAATATCAATATCATTACATTTTTCTTTTTACAATCACCGTAATGGTGATATACCTTCTCCATAGAAAAAGATCAGCGGACGACACACCAGCTGATCTTTTTTGTTATATATTTTCATTTTTTCCTGGCAACTATTGTATCTGCCTGTCAGTTTATAGCGGCCACTTCTTTTACCTGCCCAATATTTTCCTGTCATTTATTTCCTTCATTGGCCCATTTATACCCTGCCAAGCGGACATTTTCCAAAGGTTGCTTGTATATAACAGGACTATTCAAGACCATTTGTTCCCTGCGAAACCGACATTTTCCAAAGGCCTGTCAGCGATCAGACAGGAAATGTCTTATTAAGACATAGATTACGATCATAAAAGCTATGACGTAGCCAAAAAAGCCCAGGGCGGGAATTCCCAGCAGCTTGGGTTTCATGTTGGTCGTACAAATTATACTGGAGCTGATCAGCAGAGCCATAACCCAGAGGCCGATAACGATATTCCGGACCAGTCTCCTCAAAAGAATGGCCAGGTCTGAAGCCGTGTGCAGCTCCAGATTAACCTTGGTCCGCCCCTTCATGTGACCCTTCATCACATCTACAGACAGAGAGGAAATCTCCATGGCCTTAACCAGAGACCGGTAGAGAATCTTGGCATTACCCTTCAATTCATTTTTCAGGTTACCCGGCTCCAGAAGCCTGGAACTCATCCTCTGAATGGCAATCTCCACCATGTTGATCTCAGGACAAATCCGGGCAAGGATTCCCTCCATGTGGGACAGGGCCCTGACCAGCAGAGTCATGCCATGGGGCATGATTATCTTATTATCCTGCATGATGGTCATAATATCAGTGAGAAGAGCTACAATGTCCAAAGTGCCGAAATCCGCTGCCCCGTAACGGTCGATCAACTCCCGGATATCCTCATACATTTTACTGGGATCCGGCTTCTTTTTAAATTCACCCAGACCCAGGATAGCATCCTGGATCATACTGATATCATGGCGGGCGATGCCCTGGACAGCCATGCTCAGAAGTTCCCGGTCATGCTCTGTAAGCCTTCCCATCATACCCATATCCATCCAGATAATCTGGCCGCCCCTGACCATGACATTTCCAGGATGAGGATCGGCGTGGAAAAAACCGTCATCCATGACCTGCTTGATGAAATTATCGATATATTTCATCCCGACTTCCTTCAGGTCGTAGCCCTTTTGCTCCAGCAGGTCTTTCTGGTCGATGGCAATACCATCGATATACTCCATAACCAGAACATGGGTGGAGGTATACTCCCTGAACAACGTCGGCGTGTTGACATAGGCCACATTTTTATTAAGCCGGGCAAACTCCTCCATGTTGGCCGCCTCCATGAGGAAGTTCATCTCCTCCTGGGTGACGATCCAAAGCTCCTTAAGCACCATCTTCAGGTCTACCATATCCCTGATGCTGATGGGAGGAAGGAGGCCTACGGCCTTGTGGAGCAGACCAATATCCCTGGACATGGTCTGGTATATACCCTTCCGCTGCACCTTTATGACAACCTTGGTCCCATCCTTTAAGAGGGCCCTGTGGACCTGGGCAATGGATGCTGACCCCAGGGGTTCCTGGTCAATCCGGCGGAATTCTTCCTTCCAGTGAAAGCCCAAAGAACTGTTGAGAACCTCCTCTACATCCTCAAAAGGCATGGGTGGAACATCAGACCGGAGCCGGGACAATTCATCACAATAACTCTGGGGAAGGATATCAGACCGGGATGACATGATCTGACCTATCTTAATGTAAGTAGGTCCCAGGTCCTCCAGAATAT
This sequence comes from Lachnospiraceae bacterium UBA7026, assembly GCA_002494165.1. Lineage (GTDB taxonomy): Bacteria > Bacillota > Clostridia > Lachnospirales > Lachnospiraceae > Anaerobutyricum. The sequence goes on from DLBH01000061.1 coordinate 44,680, forward strand.
GCCGGAACTTTACCGGTGTCATACCCTTGGTGATATGATGGGCATGAAGAACCCCCATAATCTCCCGGAAGCGGCTGCCGTAACCCCGTTCAGGAACCTTCTCCTCCGGGCGGTCCTCCTTAGCGTGACGTTCCTGAGCTTCCTCTTCTTCATTTTTAAGAGAACTGGCCATATTGATATCATCAATATAGGATTCTTCCGGCTTATCATCCATATGCAGCTGCAGATTTTGATTATTATCCATATCTTTTACCGATTACTAATGTTGTATTTGCTATTTGTCTCATGAATCCGGGATATTATTTAATCATAATCCTGAAATGTCATTCACCTCATGGTCCCGGATTGTTGTTTACTCATGGTCCTGGATTGTTGTTTACTCATGGTCCTGGATTGTTGTTTACTCATGGTCCTGGGTGTTATTTATCTCCTGATAGGGAAACCTCCCTAATCTTCAAACAATACACCCCCTCCTCTTGCAGGCGGGGGTGGTAATGACAATTCTTCCTCTAACGAAAAGCGGCCGCTTATTCAGACTTTACTGCCTCAGCAACAGTCTCCACTGCTTCCTTTACATCTTCCGGTGTAACTGCCTCTTCAGCCGGTGCTTCAGGATCAGCAGTCTCCATATCGGCAATCGCTGCCTTAAGGCTGGCCAGCTCGTCGGCCTCCATACCCTTAATCATCTCTGCGAAATCAGCAGCCTTTTTCTGTGCCTTGGCCTTACCTGGTGCCAGGGTATCCTTCACATTCTGGGACAGCTCCTTGTTAAGAATCTTGCCCTGCTCAACTGTGATCTCACCCTTCTTAATCAGTTCATCAATAATCTCTGATGACTTCTCAGCGGTTGTAGCAATCGTTCCTACACCTGCCAGTAAAATCTTCTTTATTGTCTCACTAAATACCATAACACATACTCCTTTCCAACTTCGACAACCTGCAGATAGACAGCCTGTCCGCCCAAGGCAAGACAAGCCCGCATCTTTCTCAATCAGACTGGTAATCCCACTAAGGTAATTCACCTCTGATATATATCTATTGTAGCATATCAAAGGAGAAAATGCATGAAATTCTTGGTACTTTTTACTGAAAAACTATAAATATTTTCTAGCAAAATAACCTTAAACTGTCTTTTATGAGGTCTTTTGAACTACCTTTACCAGCAAGTCCGGTAAGCCTATCATAAAAAACGTACCAACAGGTCAAGTCCCTTGGGAACAAAGATAATGAGGCCGGCTATGGCTGCCATGATGGAGGCAATCAAGACCGCCCCTGCAGCGGTATCCTTGGCAATCTTAGCCAGAGGATGGTAGTCCTCCGTCACCAGGTCTACCACTGCCTCTATGGAAGTATTTATCAGTTCAAGACTCATGACCAGACCGAAAAGAACACAACAGATACACCACTCCATCCTTGAAATGTGAAAGATGAATCCGCAGATCACCACAAGAACCGCCATGAAGCAATGGATCTTCATATTCCGTTCATTTACAATACCGGTCTTAATCCCCTCAAAGGCATATAAAAAACTCTTCTTTATGGGAATCTTTCCGCCCTCCATGACCATTCCTCCCTGTCTATCACTATTAGTCTGCTGTCTTCTGCGGGTCTTTTGCCGGTCTTCCAAGCTTGGGCAAACTGCCAATCCTGGACAGAGTTGCCAACCTTGGCAAACTATCAACCTTGGCAAAGCCGCCAGCCGGGATCTAGGCCTCTAGTCCCAGCTGCTCCAGCAGTCCCTTGCAACCCTCTTCAATGTCATCGTAGGCTGCGTCAAAATTATCAGAATACCAGGGATCAGTGATATCCCTGTCCATGCCGGCAAATTCCAGCAGCATATGAATCTTACGCTGGGGGTCCTTGCCGATAATCCGTAAAATATTATTAATATTATAACGATCCATACAGATCAGATAGTCATAATCCGCATAATCCTCCTTGGTCAGTTGCCTGGCCGATCTCCGATCGAAACGGATCCCCTCTGCCCGAAGCTTACGCTGGGCCGGCGGATAGATGTTATTACCTATCTCCTCCCGGCTGGTGGCACAGGAGTCGATACGGAACTGGTCCGCAAGCCCCCTCTTTTTTACCATGTCCTTAAGGACAAACTCGGCCATGGGAGACCGGCAGATATTGCCGTGGCAGATAAACAAGATTTTAATCATAATGAAACCCCCTCCTGTAACGCTGTAAAACGGCCTGTTTTGCAGTGTTTTGCGGCAGCTGCGGAACCGTGCCGGATTGTCCCGGAATTAACGAAATCACCAGAACCGGGCATAATGCAGCAAGTTAATCCCTTCAAACGTAGTAAGAACGTAGTAAAAACCGGATGCTTTTACTACTGTCGGTTTATCCGCAGCCTTCAGGCTTATTATAGCATGGATTGGAGGGTTGACGGGAAAGAAGTTTCTATTTCCTTCACAAAAAGCCCCTAGCCAAAATATGACTGAGGACTTTATAGAACAAACATGATCCCCGTATATTTGGGGCCATTAATATCTAGTTTTTCTGATTCTTTTCACCAGTCTGTCCGGGTCTTCCTATCCCATGGTTGTTTCACAAATCATAGATCCGTCTCCATTACGGTATTCCATACGGATCTTAATATTATCGACACCAAAAGCTTCTTCCAGAGTCTTGATTTTGTCTTTGTTCTCGGACTCTACCTGGCTAAAACTATTCTCAAGATGCTCTTTCAGTCCTTTGACCTCTTCATCCGAATATGTCTTCTTAAGGGTGTAAATGTATGACAGGGTATTTCCCTCCACTTCCAAATCAATATCCATAAAGTCACTATGTGTGTTTTTATTCTTTACTGATCTTTTAGTTTCATCATACACATCCGGATGATCATTGAAGTAATCCTCAAGAGTTTTACTTTCCTGTTCTGTCTGTTCTGTCTGTTCAGTCTCGGCTTCTGGGGCTGACTCTGATTCCTCACCCTTTGCTTCTTTGATCGTTCCGTCTTCATTTACAGTTACCGTAACGATGTAGGTGAGCCCGTCTCCGCTGCCATCCCAACCAACAGGTGTCGTACACAAGATCTGTGTGGTCCCGGCGCCCTTACCCTTAAAGCCTGCCTCCAGGGTTCCAATTGCCTTGCTCCTTTTCTCGTTACTGTTTGCCAATTTGAAGGTTCGATTCAGTGAATAGTCAATAACAGAATCATCTTCAGGATGTGTCTTCCACACGCATCCTGTACTCTTGTTTTCCCCCAGCTTGATGGTAAGCTCAGTTCCTTCCCAGGATACATCACGAAGGGTTTCATAATCCACTTCTGTACCTGCGCAGGATGTGAGAAGAAAGATTCCTATGACCACTGTAAACAATAATGCTAATTTCCTCTTCATTAATATGCTACCCCCTTAAATAATACTTTAATTAAATCATGTAATACAGATAGTTTCCGACCTAAAATAATAATCTCCTTTTCCCTTGTCAATAAAACTATTTATTAAAAAAAGAGGCAAGCTACTATTAGTCTTGCCTCATAAGATCCAGTCTATATATTAATTATGTATTATGACTTGAAAGCCCTTAAATAATTATTTTAAACCCGTTTCCAGGTCAGCTGTCATAATATATTTCTCTCTTACATTGTCTCGGTAGGGATTATCTGTAAGATAATTATATCATTCTTTATATTTTCTCACAAGAAAGATTCTCTATCTGGAAAAACATATTTTCTGCTCCCCATGGGTCCGTCAACTTCTCTATCTCTCACCTGTCTGATCCGGATATAATAAGCTGACAATAACGATTACAATTGTTCCGATCAGAGCAGGGCCGGCAACGCGGTCAAACAAAGTAATCACGCCGGTCACATGGAGCAAGGCACTGGTGGCAGAACAAATAATGGCTGCTATGGCGCCTTTTCTGGAAGCTTTTTTCCAGAAAAGTCCTATAATCATCGGGGCGAACATAGTGCCACTAGTAAATGGGGAAAAAAAGAAAGACACACTAAGTATCTGGTCATAATATAAGGCAATAGCTGATGAGACCACAGCGACCAATACCATTGAAATTATGACCACCCCTTTAAAATTCCTAATCTCTGAGAGTTTTTTCTCTTTATTCATTAAGCCGCCGTATATGTCACGGGCAACAATACCGGATGCGGATGTCAGCACAGAGTCAGCGGATGTCAGTACACCATGCCGGCAAAGCCTATGAACTGGGAGGCAAGGATTGCCGTAATCGAACAGATATAGGCAACCGCATGGTATCCCCGCATAAAAGAAGAAGGACCATATCTCCTCTCGATAAAATCGGGAGGTGTTACCGAATCGCCAAAGCTACGAAAGCGCGGTGCGACCAGAATGTTGATAAAACATGAAAGGGAGGCTGCCAAAAGGATATAGATGGCAGGCCAAAAGCCTTGTCCCGGAGCCTGCTGCTGGGACTGCTGTATACCTCCGAGCAGAAAACTACTTCCAAATTGGGTAGCTGCCATGCTATAAGCGACAATTACAAAGGGAAGACCGCCACTGGGCACAAGGAAATCCTTTCCACTCTTCAGATTTTTTGACATGGCAAAAGATAAGGCTACTAAAAACAAAACAATAATAATAAAAAATAATCGCATATATTAACTCACTTATACTTCTTTAATTTATATACAAGCAAATATACCTTGATTATCTCCAATAAATACAGTATAATTGCAGTTGGTGGTGATAATATGGTAAATTCAACAACAATGCTGCTCCAACAATATAACTCCTATGCGAACCCGGCCGCAAAAATTGGAAGATTAGTCAAAAAAGGAACTCTGATACCGATCATCAAAGGTCTGTATGAAACAGATCCTTATATACCAGGTCATTATTTAGCCGGGATTATCTATGGTCCATCTTATCTGTCATTTGAATTTGCATTGGCATGGCATGATTTGATTCCCGAGGCGGTATACACATTCACGTCAGCAACCTGTGGTAAAAAAAAGAAAAAAATATATAAGACGCCTTTCGGTGTATTCACATTCCGGGATGTACCTATTGCCGTTTTCCCTTACGGAACCGAACTCCACGAAGAGAATAAGTACAGCTTTGTGATCGCATCAGCAGAAAAGGCTATTTGTGACCAATTATATACATATTCACCTTGTTCTAACAGAGCAGAACTGCGATCGCTTCTGTTCGATGACCTGCGCATCGATGAAACTGCTTTTCGCAATACTAATTTGGATGATATCGAAGAACTTGCAGGTCTCTATCGGACAACAAACCATCACCTGTTGATATCTATGATTAAGGAAATGAAACGACATGAATAATATCATTGAACAAATGCTCTCTCAACATAAATCAGTAACTCTCGGCGACAAAAAGAACAGTATCAAAGAAGTTGTTCAGGAGATTATTCTTTGCGGCTTGTCCAGAGCAGGCTTTTTTCAGACTGCAGCATTTTACGGCGGCACCGCTTTGCGAATCTTCCATGGGCTTGACCGTTTCTCAGAAGATCTGGATTTCTCCTTAATGACTCCAGATTTAGATTATCATTTTGATCGGTATTTTCCTATTTTGGAAAAAGAGCTGAATGCATATGGATTCCACTTCAAAGCAGAAGCAAAAGTGAAAGCCAGTCATTCTGATATACAGTCCGCATTTGTGAAAGGCAACACCCGCGAGCATATTCTGCTGTGCTATGCAGATGAGAATCTTGCCCGAACAGTCGTTGGTTCCGAACTAATTAAAGTCAAGTTTGAAGTAGATACTACACCTCCACCCTTTGCCGGATTTGAACGCCAGTTCAGATTACTTCCCATCCCGTATGAGATTAATCTGTATGATATGCCATCTCTCTTCGCGGGAAAGCTCCATGCCGTGATTTGCCGCGCATGGAAAAATAGAATCAAAGGTAGGGATCTCTATGATTATGTCTTTTATCTTTCCAAAGGAACCCCGGTGAATCTGAAACATCTGAACGCAAGGCTGGTAGATTCAGGATTTGAAGGTGCCAGAAACGATTTATCTTTAAAAGAAATCAAGCAGATTCTCTTCAAACGCTTTGAAAGTATCAATTACATACAGGCAAAGAGTGATGTACTTCCTTTTATTAGAAACCCAGCGTCACTTAATATATGGAGCAAAGACTTTTTTCAATCCATAACAAACAACCTGATTGAACAATAACAGTGTCTGCGGTATTGGGAAATATATCTCAGTACCGCATTCTTTTCTTAATCCATAGTCAGATAATAACCATGGATATAGAAATATGCCGTGTGGTTCCTGATTACCGGATCATTGGCAGGTCTCTTAACAAAAGGATTGAAGACATAGGAAGCAGGAAGATAATCATAGTCAGCATCGAAATCGCAGTCACGGAAATGTCTGTAGAGATTCAGGAAGCGGGCATACTGGTCCGGGTGCTCTGACTCTATATCCAACCTGTCAAGACCGATATTGATTCCTTCCTTGCCAAAATCTATCCCGATTGGGATCTGGGGTATGATATCTTCACTGCTATTGAAGCTGAACATCTTCATACCTTCCCCCGTCAGACCCTTCCTGATATAATTTGGACTGGCAAAGGTATAACAGAAAATGGAATCTTTCTCTGCCATGTCAGTACTGTTAATGCCGACCAGGGAAGCGCAGGCGGCCCCATAGCTATGGCCGGTAATAAAAAGGATGGTATTCTCTTTTGTCAGCTTCTGGGAGCTGCAATAGGCTCTCAATTCTTCTGTGGAATGAATCCCTGCATTTATAGAAACCATCGGTTTCTGCTCCCATATCAGAGATAAAGTCACGATAAGACATGCTTCCCCGGTAAACTGCCGCCACAACATATTTACCCTTTACTGTCTCTGCGCTTCTGGCAAATGCCATAGCAGGATGATTGACCTTTTCTTCCTTCTCAAAATAATGGTGCATGAAATTGGTAAAGCCCATTCTTTCAAGGCTGTACTTTATCCTGCTCCAGGCATGGGTTCCTTCGGAAATCTCAATATTGGTGGCCAGGACCAGGCCCAGGACAGCAAGGTTTATGTCAGGAACATCATTAGGCCTGGCGGGATCAAAATCAGAGAGATCCCATTTAAACTGGATATCCGGGATCATATGATGGAGGAAGGGCATCTTAATCCATTTTCCACCGGCAGTATCCTCCTCTTTCCAATGAAGGCTCTCCTCTTCCATATCCTTCAGTTCCTGAAAACAGGTCAAAGATGGTTTTCTCTTATCTATTTCTTTCAGTTGATCATCCAACAACTCGTGCAATGCAGATAATTTTTGACCTAACATAAACAATCTCCCTCTCCCTATCCATGGAAAACAGGAGGCAAGCCAGGCAGCCGTCTTTCCTCCCACCCATCAGTCCTTGTTATTAATTTAAGTTGATGTCCTATCAATTACTGGTAGGGTTAAGGTAACTAAAATATAACTTACTTTATGAATATTATAACAATATTTACATTTATATACAGGTAATGATACTATATAGGTAATATCAGATAAATCAAGAGGTAAGAATATGTCAAACATGATTACACAAATGGAAGATTTGCTCACAGATATTGCATTAATCTGCACCATACTGTTGGAGTTATTCGGTGTCTGTGTCCTCGTTTCCACTGCAATCCACTGCTTTTTAAAATGGATCCACAAGGACGGCAGCTGCCGGCTGGTGCTGGCGGAGGGCATCGCCCTGGCCCTGGAATTCAAGATGGGCGGCGAGGTGCTGCGGACCCTGGCTGTCCGGGAATGGTCTGAGCTCCTGATTCTTGGGGCTGTCATTACCCTGCGCGGTCTGCTGACCTTCCTGATTCACTGGGAGATCAAAAACGAGCAGAAAGCACTGGAGAAAAAGCAGGCATAATAAGAGATTATTGTCCTTGGTTTTTGTCAGATTCTTGCACCTTAAAGCTAGAATTTACCGTGTGCAATTGACAGGGATGTATGTTATCATATATTTAAGCAGGACTATGGGCTTTAATCCCTGGAATCGCAGACATGCCACAATCTGTTTTTGTGGGTAAACCTGATAAATGGTCTGATTTACGGAATCGCAGGCATATGGCAAGCGGTTCCTGCATATAAATATCTGGAGAATTGGAGGAAAAGAAATGGTTTGCGTTGGTATCGTCGGTGCCATGGACAAGGAAGTCAACTGCCTGATCCATGAGATGGAAAATGTGGAAGAAAAAACCCTTGCGGGTATGACCTTTCACCGGGGTGTACTCTGGGATATTGAGACAGTGATCGTAAAAAGCGGGGTCGGCAAGGTAAATATCGCCGTCTGTACCCAGCTTCTTATCGATGTTTACGAAGTAGATCTCCTCATCAATACCGGAATCGCCGGCGGCCTTTACAAGGGCATTGAGATTGGCGATATTGTCATATCTTCCGACGCGGTCCAGCATGATGTGGATGTGACCATGAGAGGCTTCAAGCCCGGTGAGATTCCCTACATGAAGACCTCTGTCTTCCCGGCGGATCCTGAGCTGGCAGCCATGGCCATGGAGGCCTGTCAGATTGTGAATCCTGAGATCGGCTGCTATCTGGGCCGGGTACTGACAGGAGACCAGTTTATCTCCGACAACCAGAAAAAGGCAGACCTTGTCAGAATCTTTGACGGTTACTGCGCAGAGATGGAAGGAGCGGCTATGGCCCAGGTGGCCTGGCTCAACAAGGTTCCCTTTGTTATCATCCGGGCCATCTCCGATAAGGCGGACAATGATGCCGTCGTTCTGGTAGAAGAATTTGAAAACAAGGCCATCGTTCATACATTGAAATTGCTGGCTGCCATGTTTATTAAGATGAAAAAGAGATAAAGAATAAGGGGAGGATTATCTTTCATGAAACTTTCACCATCTGCTTGTATTGAATTAAAAGAAGGAACACATATCGCAAAATGTGTACTGATGCCGGGAGACCCGCTCCGGGCAAAATATATCGCTGAAAACTATCTGGAGAATCCGGTTCTTTTTAACGATGTCCGCAATATGCTGGGCTATACCGGAACCTTCCTGGGTAAGGAGGTCTCTGTCATGGGATCTGGTATGGGTATCCCTTCCATGGTCCTCTATGCCCATGAGCTGTATAACTTTTTCGGCGTAGACATGATTATCCGCGTGGGCTCCGCGGGAGCCATCCAGGATGATATCCAGCTCAAGGATGTAATCATCACAGAATCCGCCATCACCAATTCTGCCTGTCCCCAGGTCTTTAGTCCCGATGGCAGCCTGAAACCTACGGCAGACCCGAAGCTTCTCGCTACTGCCCAGCAGGTAGCTAAGGAGCTTAAGGTTCCCATTCAGGTAGGCAGTGTCTTCACCACGGATTATTTCTACAATCCGGACCCCAAGGCCATCGAGAAGGCAAAGGCCAAGGGCATGCTGGCCGTTGAGATGGAGACCGCCGGCCTCTACCTCTGCGCCAAGGCAAATAAGAAAAAGGCCTTGTCGGTTCTCAGTATCTCTGACAATGTCAGCACCGGCGAGGTCCTCTCTCCCGAAGAGATCAGGGAAGGCTTTAACGACATGATGAGGATCGCCTTAGTTACAGCCGTCTGCAATCTTTAAAAATGTATTTTCAAATGAATTTTTATAATTTAAAATGAAAACAATTAATGGATGTCAACTGCAGAAAACAGTCTGGCATCCATTTTTTATGTTTCGGAACTTCCTTGATTATTTAAAATATATTTATTTACTCATGGAATCAGGAAAACCGGCCTCAGCGAAGCCGGCTTCCTTTCCTCTTTTACTTTATATGTCTTTTACACAGACCAGCCGGACAGGTAGGCCTCCTGGTCCTCCGTCAGCTTGTCGATCTCCAGTCCCATGGCTTCCAGCTTATATCTGCCGATAGTATCATCGATGGAGTCAGGAACCTGGTAGACCTTTTTCTCCAGGGAATCCCGGTGGTCGGCCAGCCACTTAAGACTCAAGGCCTGGACAGCAAAGGACATATCCATAATCTCAGCCGGATGGCCCATACCGCAGGCCAGGTTAACCAGTCTGCCCTCTCCCAGAACGTTAAGAGTCTTTCCATTCTTTAAGGTATAGCCAATGATATTATTGCGCTGGAGCTTCTGGGATACGGCAATGTCCCTGAGGCAGGCCACATCAATCTCACAATCGAAATGGCCGGCATTACAAAGGATGGCATTATCCTTCATTTCCAGGAAATGTCTCTCCACGATGACGTCCTTACAGCCAGTTACGGTAACAAAGAAATCTCCCAGCTTTGCGGCGTCATCCATCTTCATGATCCTGAAACCGTCCATGGTGGCATCCAGGGCTTTAAAGGGATCAATCTCCGTCACGATCACATTGGCTCCCATTCCCTTGGCTCTCATGGCAACGCCTTTGCCGCACCAGCCATAGCCGGCTACAACAACGGTCTTGCCGGCCACTATAAGATTGGTGGTATCCATGATGGCTGTCCACACAGACTGGCCGGTTCCATACTTATTATCATAATAATGCTTGGCC
>DLBH01000071.1:0-4561 GCA_002494165.1 Lachnospiraceae bacterium UBA7026
GTCCATCGCCATGGGTATCCTGATTACTTTCGGATCTTATATGAAGGATGACGTATCCATCGAGAGTGCCACAGTAAATGTGGAGATTTTTGATACAGGTATCGCCCTGCTGGCAGGTCTGATGATCATACCGGCCGTATTTGCTTTCTCCGGTGGGACTCCCGAGACCTTAAATGCGGGACCGTCCCTGATGTTTATCACCATCCCAAAGATCCTGGCCAGCATTGGATTTGCCAGAGTCGGCGGTATCCTCTTTTTCCTGCTGGTGCTCTTTGCGGCCCTGACTTCTGCCATTGCCCTGACGGAATGTGCCGTATCCACCATCGAGGATGAACTGGGCTGGAACCGCCATGTGGCCACCTTCCTAATGGGTCTGGTCATGATAGGCCTTGGAACAATATCCTCCCTGGGATATGGCCCCCTGGACATGATTAAGATTCTTGGCATGCAGTTCCTGGATTTCTCTGATTTCCTGACTAACTCTGTCATGATGCCCATTTCCGCCCTGGCCATCTGTTTCCTGGTAACCCGCCATATCGGTATTGATAATCTCTGTGCCGAGGTGGAGAAGGATGGCTATGGCTTTAAGAGGAAAAAGGTATTCATTTTTATGATCAAATATCTGAGCCCGGTATTTCTGCTGGTAATTCTTATCAGCTCTGTGGCAAATGTTTTCGGCTTTATCAGTATGTAGTTAAGTGTAGTGAGCTAATAGATTTTAATGAAATATAATTAGTCCGGGGCAGTTTGGTTTGTGGTTTTTGATCAGACTGTCCTTGACGAGTTCAGGGACTAAAAGGCTGGGATTGTCTGGTCTTGCCCCTGGTTTTTGCTTATGATAAAATGAAGCAAAATCGGTGATAAATAGGAGAAATCGGGAATGGATCGTTCAGAAACATTTGATAGGAATAAAAACGATAATCAGGCAGAGAGGATTCTTAGTCCGGAGGACTATGTGGAGCCCCGCTGCCTGCTTTGTGATGACCCATATGGTCACAAAACAGAAGTCAAGGCCGTCCCCCAGCAGAGAATCATTGAGAAGATGGATGAGTATATGAGCAGGAGGGACTATGACGGGGCCGGAAGGCATCTTAACTACTGGCTGGAGGAGGCCAGACTGGGCAGGGACCTGAGGGGGCAGCTGATGCTTCACAATGAGCTGGCCGGCCATTACAGGAAGATTGGCGACAGGGAACGGGCCATAGAGCATGCCGAGGCGGCTTTGCAGATGACGGCTGCCCTGGGCTTCGAGGACAGTGCCAGCGGTGGGACCAGTTATGTGAACGCGGCTACCGTCTTCCATGCCTTCGGGGATCCTGTTCGGGCTCTTGGCTGGTTTGAGAAGGCCAGAAAAGTTTATGAAGCAGACCGGGGGACCAGCCGGGCTCTTCTTGGAGGCCTCTATAATAATATGGCCCTGTGCTGCTGTGCCCTGGAAGATTATGACCAGGCATTTTCCCTTTATGAGAGGGCCATGGATACGATGGCAGAGCTGCCGGCGGGCCAGCTGGAGCAGGCGATCACCTGTCTCAACAAGGCGGATGCTCTTTATAAGATGAGGGGGCCGGAGGAGAGCGAGAGAGAGATCAGGGACCTGCTTGACCAGGCGGCTGACCTGCTTTCTGAAAGCCACGGGGCAGAGGAGGGCTACTATGCCTTTGTCTGTGAGAAATGTGCCCCCGCCTTTGAGTATTATGGATATTTTCTGGATGCGGAGAATCTGAAAAGAAGAGCGGAGGAGATTTATGCAAGGGCTTGATCTGGCGGAAAAGTATTATGAGACTTATGGGAAACCCATGCTTGAAGAGGAATTCCCGGGACTTTTATCAGAGATTGCCGTAGGTTTGGCCGGCAGTGGGTCCGAGTGCTTTGGCTTTGATGATCCGGTGTCTGTGGATCATGATTTTGAGCCGGGTTTTTGTCTTTTCCTTCCAGGGGAGGACCGGGTAGACCGGAGAACGGCCTTTCTTCTGGAAAGGGCCTATGACAAGCTTCCTTCAGAGTTTATGGGATTTAAGCGGGCCATGGTCCGGCCTGTGGGAGGACCCCGCCATGGGGTGATCCGGCTGGATGATTTTCTGAGGGACAGGCTGGGTTCTCCTGACGGCCGGCTTTCCCCGGACCAGTGGCTCCGCCTGCCGGACCAGTCCCTGGCAGAAGTGACCAACGGCCGTCTCTTTTCTGATGAGAGTGGTTTTTTCAGCAAGATACGGCAGGACCTGTCCTTTTTTCCGGAACAGGTCCGGCTGAAGAAGCTGGCGGGTCACCTGCTCATGATGGGCCAGGCCGGCCAGTATAACTACCGCCGCTGCTTGGACCACGGGGAAGCGGCAGCCGCCCAGCTGGCGGTCTTTGAGTTTGTAAACCATGCCATGAGGGTTATCTTCCTTTTGAACCGGGTCTACCAACCCTACTATAAATGGTCCTTCCGGGCTCTGAGGGCCCTGCCCCTGCTGGCCCTGGAGGCCGAGATGTTTGAGTATCTGCTGACCACGGATAATGAGGAGATTATGAGCGAGGAAAAGTATCTGGTTATGGAAGGCATCGGGGAAGATATCATCCATGTCCTCAAGGACCAGCATATGAGCCAGGCTGTCTGTGCTGACCTGGAGAAGCATGCCTATTCGGTAAATGACGGCATCGCTGACAGTGGACTGCGCAATCTCCATATTCTGGCTGCCATATAAGCTGTTGTTCCAAGTTGTCTCGTGGTAAAGATTTATAGCTGAAGAGGGAGGATACAAGGATGAAGATACATGGCCTGGTCAAGATGACCCTGCTGGATTTCCCGGGCAAGGTTGCCTGTACGGTTTTTTTAGGAAAATGTGATTTCCGCTGTCCCTATTGTCATAATTTTGAACTGGTGGACGGGTCCGCCCCGCCGGTTATGGAAAAGGAGGACCTGATGGCTTTCCTTTCCAAAAGGCAGGGCCTGCTGGATGGAGTGGCGATCACCGGGGGAGAGCCCTGTCTCAATCCGGGCCTGCCGGGACTCCTTGAGGAGATCCGGGCCCTGGGATATATGACCAAGCTGGATACCAACGGCAATCATCCGGCTATGTTAAGAGAGCTTCTGGATAAGGGGCTTTTAGATTACGTAGCCATGGATATCAAGAACAGTCCCGGCAAATATGCCTTGACTGTGGGCCGTAAGGAGCTCAGTCTGGAGCCGGTCATGGAAAGTATTGGCCTTCTCATGGAGGGGCGGACCGACTATGAATTCCGGACCACCGTGGTGGACGAGCTCCATGAGGCAGAGGATTTTGAGGAGATGGGCAGGCTGATTGCCGGAGCAAAAAGATATTTTCTCCAAAGTTTTACGGACCGGGAAACGGTTCCTTTTGCCAACCTCCATGCCCCGTCGTCTGAAAAAATGGAAGAGTATGTGACTATTGCACGAAAATATGTCAAAGATGCTTCCTTAAGAGGCACAGATTAACAACACAAGATATAGTGGTGTTTGAGAAATAAGACCCATATATATTGACAGGAGCCCTGGTCGGTGCTAGAATGTAAACCGTGGCTCCTGTCTTTTTTGCGCAGGACCTTATCCAGGCTTCCTCTTTCCTGTCGCCAGGATAGCAGGATCTGCCTGTAAGCAGGCGTGGCCCGGACGGTCATGTCCCGCTCTTTTAAGAAGCAATATGAAGAAGATAATTATAGATTTTTCAATAGGGGGAATATATTATGTATCAGGTTGTTAAAAGAGACGGCAAGGTAACGGATTTTCAGATTTCCAAGATCAGTGCTGCCATCACCAAGGCCTTCCATGCCCTGGAGAAGCAGTCCCATCCCAGCGTTATTGAGCTGATTTCTCTTCATGTGACGGCGGACTTCGAGAGTAAGATCGTCGATGAAAAGATTTCCGTGGAAGATATCCAGGACAGTGTGGAAAAGGTGCTTTCCGAGTCCGGCTATGCCGATGTGGCCAAGGCTTATATCCTTTACCGCCGTCAGAGGGAAAAGGTGAGAAACATTAATTCCACCCTCTTGAACTATAAGGATCTGGTAGATAATTACCTGAAGATTAACGACTGGAGAGTCAAGGAGAATTCTACCGTAACCTATTCTGTGGGTGGTCTGATCCTGTCCAACTCCGGTGCCATCACCGCCAACTACTGGCTCAGCGAGGTTTACGATGATGAGATCGCAGACGCCCACCGCAAGGCAGAGATTCATCTCCATGACCTGTCCATGCTGACCGGCTACTGTGCGGGCTGGAGCTTAAAGCAGCTGATCCAGGAAGGACTGGGCGGCGTACCCGGCAAGATTACTTCTTCCCCGGCCAAGCACTTATCCACCCTCTGCAACCAGATGGTTAATTTCCTTGGTATCATGCAGAATGAGTGGGCCGGAGCCCAGGCATTTTCTTCTTTTGACACCTACCTGGCACCCTTTGTCAAGGTGGATGATCTGACCCAGAAGCAGGTCAAGCAGTGTGTTCAGTCCTTCGTTTACGGTGTCAACACACCCAGCCGCTGGGGCACCCAGGCACCCTTCTCCAATATTACCCTGGACTGGGTAGTGCCCAATGACTTGAAGAACCTGCCGGCCATCATCG
>DLBH01000071.1:4659-4793 GCA_002494165.1 Lachnospiraceae bacterium UBA7026
TGCAAGCCGGAAATGGACATGATCAATAAAGCATTTATTGAGACCATGATCGAAGGCGACGCAAATGGCCGCGGCTTCCAGTATCCGATCCCCACTTATTCCATCACTAACGATTTTGACTGGAGCGAGACCGA
>DLBH01000037.1:0-755 GCA_002494165.1 Lachnospiraceae bacterium UBA7026
TCCTACAAAAATTTTACACTAGCACTATACTTTATGCGCAATGGAACCCACTATCGGGTCGGAAGACCGAATCTTCGGGGAAATACAGGTCGCCCCAGACTACAAAGAGGTCCTCTACTTCATTGAATCTCTGAAGATGAAACTCGGTCTTAATGATGAGTATTCTATTGAATGCGGTTACGAGGCAGGATGCCTTGGGTATACGCTGTACCACCAGCTTACCAACGCCGGACTTAAATGCGTCATCCTGGCCCCGACTACAATGCTCACACAACAGGGACAGCGCATTAAAACAGATAAGCGTGATGCACGTCTGATCGCTCAATGCCTGTGCTATGGCGGATACCATCCAGTCTATATTCCAACTGGTGAGGATGATGCTGTTAAGGAATATCTGCGGATGAGGGATGATCATAAGCTGGCACAAAAAAAGCTGAAGCAGCAGATCAACGCGTTTGTTCTTCGGCATGGACATCAGTATGTTGGTACTAAGTGGACCATCAAGCATATCACTTGGTTGAAAAAGCTCGAATTGGATCCGATGTATCGCGAAACATTGAACGAGTACATGGCTTCTTATGAAGAACAGGAAGCAAAGATAGAGCGTTACGACAAGCGGATCGAAGAGATCGCTGCTGAAGCACGCTATCAGGAAAATGCGAAAAAGCTGGGGTGTTTCCTTGGCATCCGTACACACACAGCCCTTTCGTTGATCGTAGAGACCGGTGACTTCAAACGCTTTGCCAAAGGAAATA
>DLBH01000037.1:867-3710 GCA_002494165.1 Lachnospiraceae bacterium UBA7026
TGTCTTCTGATCGAAGCGGCAAAAGGTATCTGTAAGGGAGCCATAGGTCATAAGTCCAAAGCACTTCGATCCAGGCAGAGTGGACAGGCAGCTGGTGTTATTGCGTACGCCGATAAGGCGAATACCCGACTCCGCGGCAAGTACTACAAGATGATCCGCCATGGGAAGAAGAAAAATGTGGCAGTTGCGGCAGTGGCCAGGGAACTTGCGTGCTTCGTCTGGGGAATGATGACTGGTAATATCAGCGTAGCCAGCAACACATGTACATCAGCCCTGGATGTCAGTCAAGGGTAAAATTAAACCGCTAACGCGGCCCTTGACGGCCATCAAGTTCTGATGTTACTCGTAATCAAGCAGCAATCAGCAGTAAACTGCAGCTTGCTGCCGAAACAATAACAAATGAATATCTGTCAGTATCTGTAAGGAGCTGTGATCACTGTAAGGTTCGAGTTAACTGCGTTGTTTCTATGTTGGCACTCCGGTGATCCACGCTTTTAGATTGCAGAGCTCACGGCGTAACCATTAGCCTGTCGGTAACCAATCCACGAATAACAGAGTGGCCACATGCCGGGAACTGTTAAATCAGGGTTCCTTCCAGATGCTGATAGATTTCACAAATGTGATAGTCAAGAAAGGTAGTAGGATACATAATTTACCCTCTTGACAAAAGTCACTTCATAACAGAAACCGGATTAGAGAACAGATTAGAAACAGATTAGAGAGCAAATTAGAAACCAGATTAGAGAGCAGATTAGAAACCGGATTAGAGAACAGATTAGAAACAGATTAGAAACCAGATTAGAGAAGAGATTAGAAACTGGATTAGAGAGCAAATTATAAAATTGATTAAAAATGTTAAAATAATATTAATAAAAGAAGTGACTTTTCGTTTCAAGTATCCTGAAAAATGAAACGAACTGGCTTTTGTGACAACAAATCTTGAGAAATCTTGTATTCTTTTCAATACAATGAGTAATTCTTCTCATTTTTTCGTTGCGCAAACTGCCCCTGAATGTTAAACTAAACACAAATTTAAAGAGGGACCTTTAACTTGTCAATAAAGCCGGTCACAGATGGGCATTTTCAGGCCGGCAGTAGTAAAATAATCTGCAGCTATAGTCATACAGGGTATTTGATTGACGGCATTTACCGGGCCGTCAGATTATTAGGAGGTTACTATGGTTACAAATGACGCTACCACATTAAAGCTGAAACATGAGGTACTTTACCGGGTTGCCAAGCTGACCTTTGAAGGAAAGCTGGATGAGGAGAGGGACCAGATCGCCTACGAGATGATTCCCGGACCCAAGGCCCAGTACCGCTGCTGTATTTATAAGGAGAGAGAGGTTATCCGCCAGAGGGTCAACCTGGTGGAGGGCAAGACTCCCACAGGCAGGATCCGCGACGAGGAGGAAGTGCGTAACAAGATCGTCTATGTCATTCCCGCAGCCTGCGAGGAGTGTCCCATCTCCCGTTACACCGTAACCAACAACTGTCAGAAATGTATGGGTAAGGCCTGTTACAATTCCTGTAATTTCGGGGCCATCACCATTGGTATGCACCAGGCCTACATCGATCCTTCCAAGTGTAAAGAGTGTGGCCGCTGTGCCCAGGCCTGTCCTTACAATGCCATCGCCGACCTGCTCCGGCCCTGCCGCAAGAGCTGTCCGGTAGACGCACTTCAGGTGGACCAGGATACCGGCATCGCTGTTATTGATGATGAGAAATGTATCTCCTGCGGACACTGTGTTCACAGCTGTCCTTTCGGAGCCATCGGCACCGTAACTAATATTGTTGAAGTTGCTTCTGCCATCCGTGACGGCAAGAAGATTATCGCCATGCCGGCACCGGCTTTAGAGGGCCAGTTTGGTGCGGATATGACCATGGCCAGCCTGAGAAGGGCTGCCATTGAGACTGGTTTTACGGATATGGTTGAAGTTGGTCTCGGCGGCGACCTGACGGCGGCAGCTGAGGCAGCCGAGTGGGCAGAGGCCTACAAGGAGGGCAAGAAGATGACCACATCCTGCTGTCCCGCCTTTGTTAACATGATCCATAAACATTTCCCGAAGGCAGTAGATCATATTTCCACAACCGCTTCACCCATGTGCGGCGTATCCCGTATGCTCAAGGCCAAGGATCCGGAGACCATCACAGTCTTCGTAGGACCCTGTATCGCCAAGAAGAGTGAGGCGGCAGCCGGTATCGAAGGTAATGCGGACTATGTTCTGACCATAGGTGAGTTCCGGGCTCTTATGAAGGCCAAGGGAGTAGAACTTAAGGCAGAAGAAAATGATTACCAGGAAGCATCCATTTTTGGTAAACGTTTCGGCAACAGTGGTGGTGTTACCAATGCCGTACTCCAGTCCCTCCGCGAGGAGAATGAGAGCGACGATATCACCGTTAACGTATGTAACGGTGCCGCTGAGTGTAAGAAGGCCCTGATGATGTTGGAGCGTGGCAGACTCAAGGAGGACTTCGTGGAAGGTATGGTTTGCGAGGGCGGCTGTGTAGGTGGTCCCAGCAAGCACAAGGCTGAGAACGAGGTTAAGAGATTCCGTGATAAGCTGATCAAAGACGCTGACCAGAGGAAGATTTTGGAGAACCTGTCCAATTATGATCTGGACTCCTTCTCCATGCATCGCTAAAAGGAGGCCCTGGCTGTCTGGGGAATGATTCTCCGGCTTTGGGGTATTCCAGATTCGGTGATATATTCATGAAGATTAAGCCCCGCCGCAACGCTGGCAGGCCGGCTGTCCGGCCTTGTCTGACGCGGCGGGGTTTTTGCGCGGTTTCATGGTTGGTCTCTACACCGGGTTAAAGGCCTTTTTTGTGGGGTTTTCCGG
>DLBH01000037.1:3833-9673 GCA_002494165.1 Lachnospiraceae bacterium UBA7026
GAGGGAGGTCTGGGGCCTTTTTTGCAGGGGTTTTCCGGCAGGCCTTCTGAGGGAGGTCTGGGGCTTTTTTGTGGGATTTTTCCGGCAGGCTCTTTAGGGTTTTTTATACAGGATGCTTTGCTGACTCTTTCCGGACGGATATAGATATCCCGGATTTCCCTCTAAGGATAGATGGCAAAAAACCGAAAAACTTGCTATTTCCAGACATGTCTGCTATAATATGTTACGCGTTTTCCGGGGACTAGGGTCTCCGGGCAAGGAGATGTACCCAAGTGGCTGAAGGGTCCGCACTCGAAATGCGGTAGGTCGGCAATAACCGGCGCGAGGGTTCAAATCCCTCCATCTCCGTACTTGACCGGGCGGCAGAAAGTTTCAGTTCTGCCGCCTTTATTATTATGAAAGTTTTGCAAAAGCAGCTTTTAAAGTTAAGCTGCGGTCAGATGATATATTAGATGACATAATATGAAATATTATAGGAAGTGATGACTATGGATAGACTTGCCGTGGGAATCCTGGCCCATGTTGACGCCGGAAAGACCACCCTTTCTGAGGGGATTCTCTATACTGCCGGTGTTCTCAGGAAGATGGGCAGGGTCGACCACCAGAATGCGTTTCTGGATACCAAGGCGATAGAGAGGGCCAGGGGGATCACGATTTTCTCCAAACAGGCTATTTTTCCCCTGGGTGACAGGCAGATTACCCTCCTGGATACACCGGGTCATGTGGATTTTTCCGCCGAGATGGAGAGGACCCTCCAGGTGATGGATTATGCCATTTTGGTAATCAGCGGTGCCGACGGGGTCCAGGGTCATACCCAGACCCTCTGGAGACTTTTGAAAATGTACCATATCCCCACCTTTCTCTTTATAAATAAGATGGACCAGGCCGGGACTGACCGGGATTTTCTCCTCAACAGTCTGCGAAGCAGGCTAAGTGAAGGAATCATTGCCTTCGATGCCCAGTCCGGCTGCCGAAAGAGAGAGGAGAACTGGCTGGAAGACCTGGCCCTGACCGATGAGACTGTTCTGGAGGACTTTATGGAGTCTGGGGAGATCCCGGACCGGACGATCAGAAACCTGATCCGGCAGAGAAAGGTTTTTCCGGCCTACTTCGGGTCAGCCCTGCAGCTTACCGGGGTCAAGGACCTCTTGGCCGGACTTGATGAATTCATGGAAGACCTGCAGGAGGCAGATGAGGACATTTCCCCGGAAGGCGGGACCGGGAGACTGGAGGCCGGTGTAGGAGAGGGAGCCGGACAGGACTCCTACGGGGCCCGGGTGTTCAAAATCTCCCGGGATGACAAGGGAGAAAGGCTGACCTGGCTCAAAGTGACCGGGGGCCGCATCCGGGTCAAAATGCCCGTGGCTGAGGGTGAGAAGATTAACCAGATCCGTATCTATTCCGGAGAGAAATTCGAGATGGTAAAGGAGGCGGACCGGGGGACGGTCTGCGCGGTTACAGGTCTGGCGTCCAGCTTTGCCGGCCAGGGACTGGGTCGGGAAAAGGGGGGAGATATTCCCCTGCTGGAGCCGGTCATTACCTGCCAGATCCTGTTGCCTGACCAGGTGGATATGCAAAAGACTCTGCGCCAGCTCAGGGAGCTGGAAGAAGAGGAACCCCTGCTGCACCTGGTGTGGGAGGAAAGAAAGCAGGAGCTCTACGCCCAGCTCATGGGTGAGGTACAGATTGAGATTTTAAAAAGCCTGATTAAGGAAAGGTTTGGCATACATGTGGAATTCGGACCTGGTCATATCCTTTACCGGGAGACTATTTCAGGCCCGGTTCATGGGGTTGGCCATTATGAGCCTCTCAGGCATTATGCGGAGGTCCATCTCCGCCTGGACCCCCTTCCGGAAGGGTCAGGGCTGGAATTTGTCAGCGAGTGCAGTGAGGACTATCTGGATAGAAACTGGCAGAGGCTGATCATGACCCATTTGAGGGAGAAAGAGCACCTGGGGACCCTGACCGGGTCTCCGGCAACGGACATCCGCTATGTCCTGACGGCGGGCCGGGCCCACAAAAAACATACAGAGGGCGGGGATTTCCGCCAGGCGACCTACCGGGCAGTCCGCCAGGGCCTCCAATGTGCCCGGGCCCAGGGTAAGGCAGTACTCCTGGAACCATGGTATTCCTTTGTAATCGAGCTTCCTGCTGACCGGATTGGCAGGGCTATGGCAGATATACAAAGGATGGGGGGATCCTTCGGGGAAGCGGAAACAGCCCAGGCCTCTGATATGCTGATTCTCAGGGGGACGGCACCGGCCTCGGAACTTTTGGGCTACAATACGGACCTGCTTTCCTACAGTGGAGGAAAGGGCCGGCTTAGCTGTGCCCTTAAGGGCTATCAGCCCTGTCATAATGAAGAAGAAGTGATCAAGAGCCTTGGCTATGACAGTGAGGCGGACCTGGACCATCCGGCAGGCTCAGTCTTCTGTGCCCATGGGGCAGGTTTTATGGTTGCCTGGGACCAGGTGGAGGAATATATGCATATTAAAGACCGGGCCCTGATCTGGGGCCCCGGCGGCCGGTCGGAGCCAGGGGGCTTTTTGTCATCTGATTTAAATCCAGATAAGACAGCCTCAGGAGACCGGATTGCCGGTGCCGGAACTGGAGAAAGGGACCATCCTGGAAATCGGCAGGGGGACCTGTCTTCACCGGGCCTGCCTGCCTACTATGTGGAGGACGAGGTCTTCAAGGCCATCTATGACAGGGAATTCGGTCAGGGCAGGCAGAAGGATGACCAGTACAGCGGTTTCAGGACCGGCAGCTCCAGGAACCGGGCGGCCGGATCCGATTCCTGGGATGGGTCAGGTTCAGGTATACACTTCCCCAGAAAGGGCCTGGATTCCAGAAAATCTTCTGTCATGGCCGGAGGCCGGCAGACTGGAAGAGACCAGAACCGGGGAAGGAAAAAATATCCTGCCAGGGCTTCGGGAGACAAGGAGTATCTCCTGGTGGATGGCTATAATATAATCTTTGCCTGGGAGGATTTGAGCCAGCTGGCTGAGAAAAACCTGGATGCTGCCCGGGGAAGACTGATCGATATCATGTGTAATTACCAGGGTTTTGTAGGATGTACCCTTATTCTGGTCTTCGATGCCTACAAGGTGAAGGGCAGCAAGGGCCAGGTGTTAAAGCATCACAATATCTATGTGGTTTATACCAAAGAAGCGGAGACGGCAGATCAGTATATAGAAAAGACCACCCACGAGATCGTCTCAAAATATGATGTCCGGGTCGCCACCTCTGACAGCCTTGAGCAGGTGATCGTAACCGGGGCGGGAGCCCTTAAGGTGGCTGCCGATGATTTCCGTGAGGAAGTCATGTATATTGAGGAAGAGATCCGCAGGATTAACCGGGAGAAAAGGGACCGGGATAAGAATTATCTATTTGACCAGGCTGATGCCAGGACGGCAGATAAACTGGAGGAGGTCCGGCTGGGCCGGGATTCCTTTGAGGATCCTGCTCCGGACCGGCAGGAGTCTTGAGGAAAATAGCCATAAAACAGTCTGCTATCTGAGAGGACTGGCAGGATCTGGAAAGAAAATAATGATAAAGTAACCTGCTGCCTGAACTGGAATGGCAGTATTCTGCAAGAGAATAATGATAAAGTAACCTGCTGCCTGAATTGGAATGGCAGTATTCTGAAAGAAAATAACCATAAAGTATTTTGCTCCTGGCCGGGCGGACGGGAGCGGATAGAAGGAGAAGGAGGGAAATCATGACAAAAATTGAAGAGAAGATTCAGTGGTATGAGAGAAAGTTCAGAAACTGTGAGACTATGACTGACCTGGTGATCGCCATGTCATCCTGGCAGAACTTTGCCCGGTCCAACGGACTTAGCGAGGACCAAAGAAGGCCCGTGGACCAGGTTTATCTTGAGATGGAAAGTAAGCTGATCACAGGCCTTTCCCAAAGCCTTTGGTAAAAAGCTGATATAAAGAGTGGCACAAAGACTGGCACAAAGGCTGATACAAAGACTGGCACAAAGACTGGCGCCGGTGGGTCCGGGTTTCCCGGACCTGTAACCGGTATAAAGGAAATAGATAAGAGAAGATGCCGGTGCAGACAGAAATGCCGGTGAAGAAAAAGAAGGCTGACCCAGGCGGGGAAGATCATGACGAAAACCATGAATTTCCCTGGCCCGTGATCAGCCTTTTTCATATGCTTTTATATTTATGCATATTAATGTTTATTTTTATTTTTTTTGTATTCCTTTCAGCAATCATTGTGCCCTGAGCCGGGAAAAGGATGTCTGGCTTAGAGTGGCTCACCTGAGAGAATCCAGGGTGCCGGTTTGGCCTCAAAGATACCCTTGTTGTTAAGCTTGGACATATTGACCTGAATTACTTCTGTCTGTTCAATATGGTATTTCTGGAATACATTTAAGATATCGGAGAGAATATTGAGCTCTAAAGTGTATACCACGAACTTCATCTTGGGATTGAGGCGGAGCAGGTCCTGGACCTCTTCCTCAAAGCGCTTGGTGGCCACGATGAATGACAGGGTGGGGACAGGCAGTCCTGCCATGGAATCCCTGGAAGTGTCGTTGACAATGGATACATTGTGAAGACCGAACTTCTTGACATTTTCCTCCATGGAATAGCGGTCGTGCTTGTTGTATTCCACCGCGATAATCTGGCCGTCGTTGGCGATCATGGCAGATTCTACGGCGATACTTTCACCACTGATGATACAGATGGTGTCCTGGTCGTCCAGGTGCAGTTTGTTAATGATGATAGCACGGATTTCGCTGGCAACATAACGGACAGAGCCCTGGGAAAAATTAGTATTCTGGATGCCCAGCCGGTAGGAGCTTCTGGCGGTCGGGTTGACAATCAGCATGACGGAGGGTTCAGAAATCTCCGTATCGATCATGTCTGCCAGGCGGCGGGGTCTGACCTCCCCTTCCGGCTCCAGGCCTGTCTTGAACCAGAGCTGGCAGTCGCCCAGACCACTTTCCCACAGATCGAAGAAAAAGCCGGGATGTCCTTCGTCAATGAGAACCAGGACCCGCTTGTGGGTTTCGATGGTGGGAATCAGGTTTTTCTTCCTTTTGCTGATGTCGATCAGCTTGATTTTTTCTATATCCATGCCGGCCTTCTGGGAAAAGTAGTCAAGCCAGGAAAGTATCTGATTGTTGCTGAATGAAGATTTATTATTGTTCATTAGAGTAAACCCCCCTTTTTGCTAAAAAATATAAACCTTATTATTAATATTAAAACAATCCTCTATAAAAGGCAAGGAAACCATGGAAAATTTGTCATGATATGTGGGAGCGGGACAGGCATTTCTCTTACAAATTTGTGTTCATCATTGAAAAATTTTGGGAATGTGTTATTCTAGAAAAGTGTATGCCGGCAGGCATGGACCTAAGCCTTTATATCTTGATATATGGAAGGAGACGGGCGATGAATTTAGAAATCAAAGGATACCGCATTGTCAAATGTGATTACACGAATAATGTCAAGCCTAACAGCCCGATGAATATCCGGGTTAATATGAATAATCAGATTAATATCCCCAAGACGATCAATAAGGGGACAGTTGGGACTGTACTCACAAAGGTTATGGTGGGTTCTCCCATGGAGCCCCTCTATATTTATCTGGAGCAGATTTGTGCCTTTGCCGACACAGATAAGGATGCGCCTGCCGTCACGGACCGGGAGAGTATGTTAAGCCTCTATAAGACCATATGTGTGCCTGCGGCAGTCCGGACTGCCCAGGATAATATCCAGAAGCTTTGTGAGGCCTTCAATATCCCCAAGCTGAAACTCCAGGACCCGGGGGACCAGAAACAGTACAGCTAAATTGAGTATAATAGTAGAGCGAAAGTGACT
>DLBH01000037.1:9779-21084 GCA_002494165.1 Lachnospiraceae bacterium UBA7026
GAAAGTGACTATAATAGTAGAGTGAAAGTGACTATAATAGTAGAGTGAAAGTGACTACAACAGTAGAGCGAAAGTGACTACAACAGTAGAGCGAAAGTGACTACAACAGTAGAGCTAAAGTGAGTATATTTATGATTAGAGAGTTAACGAAAAGAAAACCATCAAATAAGCAGCAGGGGATAGGAGACCTGGGTAAATTTATCCTAGTGTCCATCTATTATTTTGCCTACCTGGCTGCCTTTCACCTGCTGGAGATGGCCCAGCCGGAGGAACTTCACATCATTGACTGTGCTCTGGACAGATATATACCCTTCCTGGAATATTTTGTCGTACCATATCTCCTCTGGTTTGTTTATATCGGGTTATCGGCCTTGTACCTCCTGATCAGAGAGAGGGATCTTTTTTTCAAGCTGGTCTATACGGGCATGGTCGGCATGACCATTTTCCTTCTGATTTCCTGGCTTTATCCCAATGGCCTGGAGTTGAGACCGGAGACCTTTGCCCGTGATAATATATTTGTAAGCCTGACCAAGATGGTTTATGCCTGTGACACACCAACGAATGTCCTGCCAAGTATCCATGTATTTAATTCCGTGTGTACCCTGGTGGCGATCAGACAAAGTGTGAGATTGAAAAACAGTAAGATGGTCCAGGCAGGAGCCCATGTGCTGACCCTTTTAATTGTCCTGTCCACCATGTTTTTGAAGCAGCATTCCATCGTGGATGTCCTTCTGGCCCTGGTCCTGTCTTATGTGGCTTACGAGCTGGTTTATGACAACCTTTATGACAGGGTGGTCCTGTCTCTCAGGAGACAGATGAACACCATGAAGACCCGGCACAGTATCAGGGATCTGCACTAGGAGGAGAATGGCGATCATGAGAAAGATTATATTCATCGGCCGCAGTGAGTCCGGCAAAACAACCCTGACCCAGGCTATGAAGGGGAAGAAGATCAAGTATCACAAGACCCAGTATATCAATCATTATGATGTGATTATTGACACCCCCGGAGAATATGCCGAGACCAAGGAGCTGGCCGGTGCCCTGGCTGTTTACGGTGCGGAGGCGGATGTGGTCGGTCTGCTGATGAGCGCCACAGAGCCCTTCTCCCTCTACCCGCCTAATGTATGTGCCCAGGCTAACCGGGAAGTGGTTGGAATCGTCACCAAGTGCGACCATTGGGCCGGAGACCCGGAGCAGGCGGCAGAGTGGCTGCGGCTGGCAGGATGTAAGAAGATATTTATGACCAGCTCTTTTACAGGTGAGGGAGTAACAGATATCATTTCCTATCTGAAGGAGGAGCATGAGACCCTGCCCTGGGAGCAGGCCAAGGCCCAGTATGATAATCTTGGTTATGGGGCCGGCAATTCCGATGAGCAGATGAAGGTCAAGGGAGTAGTTATCTGATCAGACATAGCTGATCCTACATATTTAATCAGACATGGAAATATGAGATATGTAATAAAAAAAGCTGAAAGACCAGCAGATGATGGTCTTTCAGCTTTTAAGCTTCCTGGGGGATTCGAACCCCCGACCTACGCATTACGAATGCGTCGCTCTACCAGCTGAGCCAAGGAAGCCTGTTAAACCGACTTGATTATTCTACTATAGATCGTCTGAAAAATCAATGGTAAATTCGGCCTGGTCCGGACCATAAAATATGACCCTGCCGGACCTTTATGGCCATGGGCAGGGTTATCTGGCTTACTTTTGATACAGGATTCCGGCAGAAGGAATCATAGTATAGCGGGCTCCCTTAATGGGAATCAGGCCATGACTGCCTCTTCGGCAGGGATCTTAAAGGATAGCGGCACCGGCGCCTGCTTCCTCACCTTCCATAGCAGCTGTGGCTGCCTGACCTTCCGGATCGTAGCAGTCTTCACAGAGCCCATAAAATAAGATGGTCTGGTCTGTGATGACTCCCCGGAAATTCTTTCCGGAATCTTCCTTATAAAGGAGCTGGATCTTTGAAGGGAAGTTGGAGACGGAACCGCACTTGTTACATATAAAATGGGCATGGGGGTTCAGATGCCAGTCAAAGCGGTCGGCGTGGTTATTACAGGAGATCTTCCGGATGCTTCCAAGAGAAGTTAAAAGGGAAAGGTTCCTGTATACTGTTCCCAGACTGATATGGGGAAACTGCTCTCTGACTTCCTGGTAAATGATATCCGCTGTGGGATGGTCTTCGTGATTCTTGACACAATCAAGAATCGCATTACGCTGGCGGCTGTTTTTTCTTGCAGTACTCATAATGGCCCTCCCCGGTTCTCTTATTGAGAAAAATTATTACTTTCATAATAATTGAAGGGATATGGATTGTCAATCTTTTCTTGACAAAGAAAATTATCAAAGGTATACTTTCGTTACAGTTTAGTCAGTCAAAGGGAGTTTTCTACCCTGGCTGACAGGGGTATTGTCTTGAACCGGAAGATTGGGCCGTGATAAGATAAGTTTAGTTTTATGTGAAGGAGAGATTTTCATGCTGGAGAAATTAAAAGAGATTATAGCCGAGCAGCTCAGTGTTGAGGAAGATGAGATTGTTCTGACCACTTCTTTTAAAGAAGACCTGGGCGCTGATTCCTTAGACCTCTACGAGTTAACTACCATCCTCAGTGAAGAGTATAATATTGACTTTGACGTACCGGAGGAAGAACTGCTTAAGCTTGAGACTGTAGGCGACGTCATTGATTTTCTCAAGAAGCATGGAATTGAGGAATAAGAGTTTGGAAAGCAGGTATCAGAAGGGTGTTTATTTTCTGATACCTCTTTTTGTGCGTGCATGACCGGCCTGCTTGTGGTATGATACTTGTGATATGATACTTGTGATATAATATAAGACAGCAGCTGGTCCGGATCCGGTTTGGGATCTGGTTTAGATATGTAGTTAGTGATGCTTATATTTGCTGATATAGGATATAAGAGCAGAAGTTGGATTGTTGTCAGAAAGGAGAATCCTTATGGCTCAGGATATTGGAATTGATTTAGGTACCGCGAGTATTCTGGTCTACGTGAAGGGGAAGGGAGTCGTTCTCAAGGAGCCTTCTGTTGTAGCCTTTGATGTGGATACCAGAAAGATTAAGGCGATTGGAGAAGAAGCCCGTCTTATGATCGGAAGGACTCCGGGTAACATCGTAGCCGTGCGTCCTCTCAGACAGGGAGTAATCAGTGATTACTCTGTCACTGAGAAGATGCTTAAGTATTTTGTTCATAAGTCTGTAGGAAAGAGCCTGTTTGGCAGGAAGCCCAGGATTTCCGTCTGTGTGCCCAGCGGAGTGACAGAAGTTGAGAAGAAGGCTGTTGAGGATGCCACCTATGCGGCAGGGGCAAGAGATGTCAAGATTATTGAGGAGCCTGTGGCCGCGGCCATCGGTGCCGGAATTGACATTGCCAAGCCATGCGGCAACATGATTGTGGATATCGGCGGCGGAACCTCCGATATAGCGGTCATTTCCCTTGGAGGTACTGTAGTATCCACCTCCATTAAAGTGGCCGGGGATGATTTCGACGAAGCGATCGTCCGCTATATGAGAAAGAAACACAACCTGCTTATCGGTGACAGGACCGCGGAGGATATCAAGATCCAGGTAGGCAGTGCCTATGCCCGGGCAGAAGAATCTTCCATGGAGGTCAGGGGCCGGAACCTGGTGACAGGTCTGCCCAAGACTGTGACAGTGACCTCCGAGGAGACCAGGGAGGCCCTGCGGGAGGCGACAGCCCAGATTGTGGAGGCTGTTCACAGTGTACTTGAACGCACCCCGCCAGAGCTGGCGGCAGATATCTCTGACCGTGGAATCGTCCTCACGGGCGGCGGCAGCATGCTGCAGGGCCTAGAGCAGCTGATTGAAGAGAAGACCGGCATCACTACCATGACTGCCGATGATCCCATGACGGCTGTGGCTATCGGAACAGGCCAGTATATCGAGTATCTGGGTGCCCGCTAAGCAGACCTTCTGGGCCATGCAGGCGATGCCGGGGCAGGAAGGCCGGCACAAAATATCCTGCCAGAAAGGGGAGCCGGATACTGGCGATTGGCCCGGCAGCTACTTTTTATTGACGGAATGATAAAACAACATTGATTTGCGGGCAGGACCCGCATTGGGAAAGAGAGTATGGCACATTTAGAGGGATATGTCAGCCATATCCGGTATCATAATGATGAAAATGGTTATACAGTCTTAGAGCTTGAAACGACCCACGGGGATGAGATCCTCGTGGGAACTTTTCATTATATAGATGAGGGAGAATACCTGGCTGCGGAGGTTGAATTTACGGACCATCCGGTCCACGGGCCCCAGTACCAGGTCAGCAGCTATCAGGTAAAGAAGCCGGAGACCAGGGCGGCTATGGAAAGGTATCTTTCATCGGGGGCTATCAAGGGGATTGGCGCGGCCCTGGCCAAGCGGATCATGAAGAAGTTCCGGGATAAGACCTTTCAGATTATAGAAGAGGAGCCGGAGCGGCTGGCCGAGGTCAAGGGGATTTCCCTGAAAAAGGCCATGGATATCGCCGTCCAGTTCCAGGAAAAGCAGGATGTGAGACAGGCCATGATGTTCCTGTCCGACTATGGGGTGACCGGGGCCTACGCGGTTAAGATTTATGAGGAATATGGAGAGGATATGTACACTGTCCTCCGAACCAACCCCTACCGGCTGGCCGAGGATATCCAGGGAATAGGTTTCAAGGCGGCCGACGCCATTGCCGCCAGGGTTGGCATTGCCCCGGATTCAGACTTCCGTATCTGTGCGGCAGTTCTTTATGTCCTCCAGCAGGGTCTGGCGGCCGGCCATGTTTTTCTGCCCAGGGATATCCTCTGCAGGAATGCAGGCCAGCTCCTGGCCATAGATCCGGAGGGGGTGGAAGACCACCTGCTGGAACTGGTCCTGGACAAGAAGCTCATGATCAGAAAGCTGGGGGAGGAAGAGAGAGTTTATCTGAGTTCTTTTTATTTTCTCGAGCGTAATACGGCCAGGATGCTGGAAGAATTATCAGTACATTTCCCAGAAAATGCAGCATCCTTTGACATTCTGATGGAAGAACTGGCTGACGAGATGGATATAGAGATGGATGACCTTCAGAAGGAGGCTGTCCGTAAGACCATGGAAGGGGGTCTGGTGGTGATTACCGGAGGCCCGGGAACAGGTAAGACCACAACCATTAATCTGATGATCCATTGCTTTGAAAAGGAAGGAATGGAGATTCTCCTGGCGGCTCCCACAGGCAGGGCTGCCAAGCGGATGACCGAGGCCACTGGTTATGAGGCCAAAACCATCCACAGGCTGCTGGAGGTCAGCGGAGGTCTGGAGGATAAGGCAAGCAGCCATTTTGACCGTAATGAAGATAATCCTCTGGAGGCGGATGTGGTGATCGTGGATGAGATGTCCATGGTGGATATACAGCTGATGAACTCCCTGCTCCGGGCCCTGGTTCCCGGTACCAGGCTGATTCTGGTGGGGGACTCCAACCAGCTGCCCAGTGTCGGACCGGGTAATGTCCTGAAGGATATCATTGATTCCGGGGTTTTCCCGGTGGTGAAGCTGACCAGAATCTACCGCCAGGAGGAAAGCAGCCAGATCGTCCTCAATGCCCACAGGATTAACCGGGGAGAGCAGATCAACCTTGATAACCAGAACAGGGATTTCTTCTTTTTCCAGAAGGAGGGGATCCGGCCTGTCATGGGGGCCCTGATCTATCTTGTCAAGACCAGGCTGCCGGAATATCTGGCCATAGACCCCTTTGAGGTACAGGTGCTCACACCCATGAGAAAGGGAGAACTGGGAGTGACCCATCTCAATGAGGTCCTCCAGTATTATCTCAATCCGGCCTCTGAGACCAAGGCGGAGAGGGAGACCCATCACACTGTCTTCCGGGAGGGAGACAAGGTGATGCAGATTAAGAATAATTATAAGCTGCCATGGCGGATCCTCAATGAAAAGGGATTTACTCTGGAGGAGGGCCTGGGCGTCTTTAACGGAGACCTGGGTGTCATCAGGCAGATCAACAGTTTTTCAGAAAAAATGACGGTTGTTTTTGATGAGAACCGGCAGGTGGAGTATTCTTTTTCTGGTCTGGACGAACTGGAACTGGCCTATGCTATTACGATTCATAAGTCCCAGGGCAGTGAGTATCCGGCTGTGGTCATGCCCCTGCTTACGGGGCCCCAGGTTCTCTGCAACCGTAACCTTCTCTATACGGGAGTAACCAGGGCCCAGAGGTGTGCGGCCATAGTGGGCCGGCAGGCTATGGTGGAACAAATGATTGCCAACGGGACAGAGCAGAAGCGCTATAGTGGTCTTAAAGACTGCCTCAGGGAAGAGGGTGGCGGACTGTAGTTTTCTGGTTCCATTGACGAAGAAGGAAGCTGATCGCGGTTTCTGAAGCCTGAATCCAGGAAAAGAGCCATCAGTCTCTGGATACGCCGATGCAGATGGAGCAGACAAAGACATGACGGATTCCGGCCTGGTGGAGGACCCGGCAGCAGGCTTCCATGGTGGCCCCGGTTGTATATATGTCATCAACCAGAATGACCCGGTGGATGCCCTTGAGGGAAATGTCGGGATTGATCCGGAAGGCCTTCTGCAGGTTATTGAGTCTGGCCTGGGGACTGAATTGCTTCTGGGGGAGTGTGTCGACCACTCTTAGAAGAAGAGTGGGAAGATGAGGTATATTTAAAAGCGAAGCTATTCCGGCGGATAGAAGTTCCGCCTGGTTGTAGCCTCGCTTTTTTCTTTTGTGGGGATGGACCGGCACCGGCAGGATGGCATCAGCCTGCCAGCTGACCAGCACGGACCTCCGGTGTCTGACCAGTTCCTGGCTGTAAAAGGAAGCCAGAAGTCTTCGGTTGTGGTACTTTAGGCCCATCATTCCAGGGGCGGTGATGTGGTTATAGAGATAGAGGGAACAGCCGCCGTCAAAACTTTTGGGAAAGATCCGGCAGTCGTAGCAGTATTCCTGGTCGGGCCGGCTGACGGGCTTGCCGCAGCGAAGGCAGAGACTGCCCCTTACTAAGGGTAGGATATCCCTGCAGCCCGGGCAGATAGACCTGCCGTAGGAGACCAGCCGGTCACAGACGGGACAATGCCTGGGAAAGACCAGGGGCAGGATCCGGTAGATCAGCATATGCCGCAGGTTTTTATAAAGGTCCGCCAGCTTCCCGGGAGATGATCTCAGCATAGGCCTGTACTGCCAAAGCCGCCCCGGTCAGGATTTTTAAGCTGGTCTGTCTCCTCAAAGAGGAGGGGGGGCTGATGCTCCATGATACGGAACTGGCAGATTCTGTCGTTGACATGGATCTCCGTATCCCGGACAGCCAGGGCCGGCATAAACCACTGGTCCCGGTCACCACAGTAGGATTCGTCAACCACGCCCATATGGTTGACCTGGATGATTCCGAAATTTTTAAAAGTGGAACTTCTGGGTACGATATGGGCTTCATATCCGGCAGGAAGCTCCATGGCGACGCCAAGGGGAATCAGGTGAAAGTCTCCTTTTTTTAAAGAGACATTTTCTGCCGACCGTAAGTCGATCCAGTCTGACTTCCCGTCAATGTAGGCCAGGCGGTCGATCTGGTCGGACAAATACTTGATTTTAATTGTCTTCATATATTATCACTCCTAATTCATAGCCAATCATGTCCGGTTTCTTCCTGGACTGGTTCCATGGACCTTAGGGGCAGGGTCAGCGGTTCCGGAGCACGGCCGGCCAGATGGCCCTGGCGCAGCAGAAGAAGCCGCTGGTTGCTGCTGCCCCGGAAGGGGGATTCCAGACTGCGCAGGGATTCCAGATAGGGACCGTCGATAAGGAGGTCTGTAACGGCAAGAAGGTCAGCGATCTCCTTTTCCTCTATGCTTTTTTGGACCAGGTCTTCATAAAGGTAACCGGTGTAGGTGATGACTTCCCCGCCTCTGTCCCGGACCATGGCAGCGAGGGTGGCCAGCGGACCTGCCTGGCAGAATGGTTCGCCGCCGGAAAAAGTAATGCCGGCAAGAAGTGGATTCTCCTCGTATTTGTCAAAAACATCCCGGAGGTCCATCTCATAGCCAGCGTCAAAATCATGAGTATGGGGATTGTGGCAGCCCGGGCAGTGGTGGGGGCAGCCCTGGACAAAGACTGTGAGCCTGAGTCCCGGACCGTCCACGATAGAATCTTCCACAATGCCGCTGATACGAAGTTTACAGTCCATGCTTTACACGGTCTCTTTCTTCCTGCCTTTTTGCGTTATTGAAGCGGTCTACCGTACCTACCAAGTAGCCTGTGATCCGGCGGATTCTGTCAAAGGATACGCCTTCGCCGACACTGTCATTTCTTTTGGTCTGTTTGATTGTCATGATTCTTTCCTCCTGTGTATCTGTTCCGGGGCGGGCCTGCCGCCGGCGGACCCAGGTCCCCGTTGTATTTATGTATGTTCTGCCTTTCTGTAAGTATTCTTGATTCCAGCCCTTAAAAGCAGTCTGTCAATTATCGCCACAGACAGGGAGCGGAACATCCGGGAACTTCTTTCGCAGTTCGCGGAGCTTTTCAATGGGAACGGATTCTCCCTCCCTGCGGCCGCAGCGGGGGCAGACATCCCCGATTACTCCTGTGTAGCCGCAGACCGGATCCCTGTCCACCGGATGGTTGATGGAACCGTAGCCGATACCCTGGTCTTTCATATAGCGGATGACCTGCTCAAAGGCAGGAAGATTCATGCAGGTATCTCCGTCCAGTTCAACATAGCTGATGTGGCCGGCATTGGTCAGGGCGTGGTAGGGAGCCTCGATCTGGATCTTCCGGAAGGCCGGGATCTCATAGTAGACAGGCACGTGGAAGGAGTTGGTGTAGTACTCCCGGTCAGTGATGCCCGGGATGACGCCGAACTTCTTCTTATCTATGCGGACGAAACGGCCGCTGAGTCCCTCTGCCGGAGTGGCCAGCAGGGTGAAGTTAAGTCCCGTCTCCTCAGACTTGGCATCGAGGTAGGAGCGCATATGGCCGATGATCTCCAGTCCCAGCTTCCGGGCTTCCTCACTCTCTCCGTGGTGACTGCCGGTCAGGGCCTTCAGGGCCTCTGCCAGACCGATGAAGCCTATGCTCAGGGTTCCGTGTTTTAAAACCTCTCCTACGGTGTCCTCCATATCCAGCTTCTCAGAATCGATCCATATGCCCTGGGCCATGAGGAAGGGATAGTTCCTCACCTTCTTGGCGGACTGGATCTTTAAACGGTGGAGCAGTTGTCTCACACAAAGGTCCATGCAATCATCCAGGTCCCTGTAAAAGAGGCCCAGGTCGCCGCCGGCCTTAAGACCCAGCCTGGGCAGATTGATGGAGGTAAAGCTTAAATTGCCCCGGCCGAAGGTCCTGGACCGGCTTGGATCGTAATGGTTGCCCAGGACTCTTGTCCGGCAGCCCATGTAGGCAACCTCAGTGTCTGGATCTCCTTCCTTGTAGTACTGCAGATTAAAAGGGGCATCGATAAAACTGAAATTGGGAAAGAGCCTCTTGGCCGAGGTGGCTATGGCCTGCTGGAAAAGGTCGTAGTTGGGATCACCGGGATTAAAATTAATCCCCTCTTTCACTTTAAAAATCTGGACAGGGAAAATGGGGGTCTCCCCCGCGCCCAGTCCGTCCATGGTAGCTTCCAGCAGCATGCGGATGACCAGGCGGCCCTCCGGTGAGGTGTCCGTTCCATAATTAATAGAAGAAAAGGGCACCTGGGCTCCCGCCCGTGAATGCATGGTATTAAGATTATGGATCAGTGCCTGCATAGCCTGCCTGGTCTGGCTGGCAATGTAGATCCTCGCCTGCTGTACGCTGAAGCTGTGAAGCTTCTCCAGCTGGTCACGGTCCAGGCCGGGGATGGTTAAGGAGAGCAGGTCTTCCAGGTAGTCCTCCTCCTTCTCAAGCCGGATTGTTGATCCTGCTCCGGCCGCCACGATTTTGGCCAGGGTCTCGGCCTTGTCAGGTTCGTAATCAAGAGCAGCACAGGCATAGGCCTTGAGGGCCTTGAAATACTCCTTGCTGTAACTCTTGATCACTCCGTCAGCCATGGCATAGTCAAAATTGGGAAGACTCTGGCCTCCGTGCATCTCATTCTGGTTGGCCTGAATGGCGATGCAGGCCAGGGCAGAGTAGGTAGCGATGGACTGGGGCTCCCTCACATAGCCGTGGCCTGTGGAAAATCCACCGGCAAAGAGTTTCTTCAGGTCGATCTGGCAGCAGGTCTCTGTCAGCATATAGAAATCCATATCATGGATATGGATATCCCCGTTGACGTGGGCCGCCGCGATATCCTTGGGAAGCACATAATTAATAATGAAGTATTTAGATCCCTCAGAACCATACTTGAGCATGGTTCCCATGGCCGTATCCCCGTCCACGTTGGCATTCTCCCTCTTAATGTTCTCCTCCTGGGCATCGGAGTAGGTGAGCCTGTGGTAGACGTCCATCAGGTAGGATTCGGAATTACGGATCTTGGTATGCTCTGCCCTATATAATATGTAGGCTTTGGCCGTGCTGGCAAAGCCGTAGCGGATCAGAATCTCTTCAACCTTGTCCTGGACCTGCTCTACGGTGGGAATCTCAGTGTCCGCCACAGCATCACATACCTTCTGGGTCAGGTAGGTGAAATCCGCCGGGGTCATCTCGTCTCCCACAGCGCTGCTGGCCATATGGATGGCGTTGAGAATCTTCATGGGGTCAAAAGCGACAAGACTGCCGCTTCTTTTCTGTATCTGTCGTTCCATAAACAGGTATCCTCTCTAAAATGTATAAAGGTGCTGCATACTACATTTTGTATATAAAATGGGTTATTTCCCCAAATGACATACAATATAGCGGGGGCTATGGGACTATAGTACAAAGAGAGGGCAATTTTGTCAATATAAAAAATTGCTGTATGCCTCAAAAATAGCAGAGAGAAAAATTATGAATATTGCGACAATATCAAGAGAATAATTGGAAATTAATAGAATGTGGATGAGGAGAGAATTTATCCACATTTTCATACACAGATCCAGGGAAGCGGAGGAAGGCATAGACAAAGGACTCTTTAAAAAAAGAAAAATAAGTTATCCACTTTATCCACAGGCCAATGTGGATTATGTGGATAACTTATGCACAACAAAAATTTCAGGAATTATGGATCTTCTAAGAATGCTTGACGAAAAAACTCTTCTATGCTATAGTAATCTCGCGATGGAATAGGTCTTTTTTTTATGCCCAAAAACAGGGATAAAAGAGGACTCTACAATAATTTTAATATGGAGGTGGAAGTTTTGCGCGTTAGAATTACCTTGGCATGCACAGAGTGCAAACAGCGTAACTACAATAC
>DLBH01000028.1:0-9248 GCA_002494165.1 Lachnospiraceae bacterium UBA7026
GGTATTATAAGCAAGCTTTCGAGCCCGGGAGCATAGCTCAGCTGGTTAGAGCACCTGCCTTACAAGCAGGGGGTCACTGGTTCGAGACCAGTTGTTCCCACCATTTCCGCTCCAAAGTTTGCCTACGCCTCTGTGGCTCAGTTGGTAGAGCAGAGGACTGAAAATCCTCGTGTCACTGGTTCGATTCCGGTTCTGGGCATTATATTTTTGCTCTTTTATATTTATACATATATTTATATAGATTATTTGGAGGCCTTCCTGGAAGTCTCCATCTTTAGTAAATTAACTTAGTTTTTTTAGTATTATATATGTTTTTGGATATTTTTTTTTAGATACTTTTTGTCTAGAAATTATAATTATACATTCTAATTGGATGCTATTAATTAGATATTTTTCTTTAATCCGACCTTGGGATAAGCTATAATAAGATAGAAGCATAATAAGATTTGAGGGAGATTTTCAGATCCTATTTATACTAGCGGGAAAGGAGAATTATATGAATTATTTTAGAAGATTG
Source organism: Lachnospiraceae bacterium UBA7026 (assembly GCA_002494165.1). Classification (GTDB taxonomy): domain Bacteria; phylum Bacillota; class Clostridia; order Lachnospirales; family Lachnospiraceae; genus Anaerobutyricum. The sequence continues at coordinate 518 of DLBH01000028.1, forward strand.
GGGTGGATTACGGTCATCAGTGCCATACTGATGATGCTGGCAGGTATTCTTTTTTGTGTCCGGCCATTTATGGCAACGGAAACCCTGACTAAAGTCATCGGTATTATGCTGATTGGCAACGGAGTACTGACTATACTTCACTATTTTTCCAGCAGGGCCCTGTCCGGCTTCTTTTTGAAGGGGAGTATGGCCAGGGGAGTACTCCTGATCATCATCGGCATTTTTGTGCTGACCCACGTTGATTTTACCTTGAATGTATTTTCTTATATTTTTAGTTTTTATATTATTGTGGATGGCATATCCGGTGTGGAGAATGCCTTCCTGCTCAACACCCTTGGAGCCAGGAACTGGTTCGTGAATCTGATCCTTTCCGGTCTCCTGATTGTGGCCGGTGTCTATATGCTGTTCAACCCATCCTCAGCCGTGGCAACCGCGTCCATGTGGATCGGTCTCATTCTGATTGTGGATGGTTTTGAAAGTATCGTTCTTGTGACAAGAATCCGGTCCATGGGAGACAGGTTCTACCGGAGTATGAGAGATATGATTGATGAGCTGCAGGGCAATATCATCGATGAGGCAGGTCCGGGCCGTCCTGAAGACCGGCCGCCCATGTAAAGCACATAAAGAATACAGTTAAAGAACACAGTGACTTAGATGTGATTGAGATTAGCTGGAGGGGACTATGACGACATTAAAAGCTTTGGAAGAAAGACATTCTGTGAGGAATTATCTGGATCAGCCTATTCCCGAGGATATGAGATATCTTCTGGATAGCCTGGTGGAGGAGTGTAATGAGGAGAGCGGGCTCCGTATCAGAATCTGTTACGATGACCCGGAAGGATTTGATTCCAGACTGGCCCACTATGGCAAGTTCCGTAATGTAAGAAACTATATCATCCTGGCCGGTTACAAGGGGGATGATATTGAGGAAAAATGTGGCTATTACGGTGAGAAAATCGTGATCAAGGCCCAGCAGTTCGGCCTTAATACCTGTTGGGTTGCCCTGACTTTCAATAAAAACATGGTTAAAAAGAGGATCAATCCTCAGGAGAAGCTGTGTATGGTTATCGCCCTTGGCTATGGGGCAGACCAGGGCCAGGCCCACAAAAGTAAACCTTTGGATCAACTGCTGGCTACCCGGGGAACCATGCCTGACTGGTTCCGCAAGGGAGCTGAAGCTGCTATGCTGGCACCTACGGCCATGAACCAGCAGAAGTTTGTCATGGGTATGAGGAATGGAGAGCCGGCCATACGCATCAAAGGTGCCGGCCCCTATACTAAGGTAGATCTGGGCATCGTCAGATATCATTTCGAACTTGCTTCCGGAAGAAAGACCTATTAAAGGATTAAGCAGTTTAAGAGTAGAGGTTAAGGCCCCGCAGGCTGACCAGTCCGTCCAGTCAGCCTGCGGGGCCATCTGCGGCAAGGAAGCCGGGAAGCAGCGGGACCTGGGTTTCCGTAAAAAAAAGAGGTCATAAGACCTCTGAGAGCACGAGACGGGATTCGAACCCGCGACCCTCGCCTTGGCAAGGCGATACTCCACCACTGAGCCACTCGTGCATAAATATTCTTTAATTAGTATAACACAACTGTAGTAATTGTCAAGAAAAATATATATTATTGACACAAAATGAAAAATAATACTTTTCAATTACTGATTATGCTATATAATAGCTTAGAAGCGGGTGATGGGAATCGAACCCACGTATCTAGCTTGGAAGGCTAGTGTTCTACCATTGAACTACACCCGCGTGCTTGGGAACAAAAATTAATATAGCATAAAAGGAAATAAAATGCAAGAAGATTTTCCACTGCCGTCATGTCTCCCCTTCAGAAGGTCCTGCCGGGAGTGGAAGACCGGATACGAGAGGATCAGGAATGAAATACCTGCTTTGTGCCATCAATGCAAAATACATACACACGAACCTGGCTGTTCACTGTCTGAAAGCCTATGCGAAGGAACATGGGAAGGATGCCTGCCTGGGCGCAGACATAGAAGTATGTGAATATACCATTAATCACCACATGGACCAGCTGATCCAGGCCCTCTTCCTGGCCAGGCCCGATGTGCTGGTTTTTTCCTGTTATATCTGGAACATTTCCATCATAAAAGAGCTGGCTGGGGAGATGAAAAAGATTCTGCCTGGCCTGCAGATCTGGGTCGGTGGACCTGAGGTATCCTATGATGGGGCTGTTTTCCTAAAGGATAATCCCCAGGTGGACCTGGTCATGCAGGGCGAGGGGGAGGCTCTTTTTACCAGCCTTTTGCAAATCCATGAAGGAAAGGGAGGCCAGACAGGGCTTGAAGGCCTGCCGGGCCTGGTCTACAGAAAAGATGGGAGGATCATAGATCAGGGGATGGCCCCCTTTGTGGACCTGGACCAGATCCCTTTCGTCTATAAAGATTTTGGATTATTTAAGAATAAGATCCTCTATTATGAGACTAGCAGGGGCTGTCCCTTTTGTTGCAGCTACTGCCTGTCATCAGTGGATGAGAAGGTCCGCTTCCGGTCTCTTAAGCTTGTGGAAGAGGAACTGGAGGCCTTTCTGGAGGCAGGAGTGCCCCAGGTAAAGTTTGTGGACAGGACCTTTAACTGCAATAAAAACCATGCCATGTTCATATGGACTTATATCAAGGACCATGACAGGGGCCTGACGAATTTTCATTTTGAGATCGCCGGGGACCTGTTGGATGAAGAAAGTTTTGCCCTTTTTGAGCAGATGAGACCTGGTCTGATCCAGCTGGAGATCGGTGTCCAGTCCACCAACCCTGAGACCCTGGCGGCCATACGGCGGAGGATGGACATCAGGCAGATCTTCTCCCATGTGGACAGGATCCACGGTATGGGAAATATCCACCAGCACCTGGATCTGATCGCGGGCCTGCCCTATGAAGGCTTTGACCAGTTCCGTAAATCTTTTGACGACCTCTACGCCCACAAGCCTGACCAGCTGCAGCTGGGCTTTCTGAAAGTCCTTAAGGGGACTTATATGGAGGAGAAGGTACAGGACTATGGTCTTCTTTACAGGGACGGAGCCCCCTATGAGGTTCTTGCCAGCCACTGGATATCCTATGAGGAGATCCTGGAGCTCAAGGGGGTGGAGGAACTGACGGAGGACTATTATAACAGCGGCCAGTTCCAAGCCAGTCTGGCCTATGCTATCCCGGCCTTCCCGAGTCCCTTTGCCTTTTTCCAGGCCTTTTCCCACTACTACCGGGCCCATGACTGCCATCTTAGAAGCCACAGCCGGCTGGCCAAATATGAGATCCTCAGAGACTTTCTGGGTCAGGCCGGCCTGGACCTGCCCTGGCTTGACCAGTTTCTGCTTATGGATCTGTATCTGAGAGAGAGGGCCAAGGCCAGACCAGCCTGGGCCGCCGGCCAGGAGGTCCACCGGGCCTTTTTTAAAAGTATGTACCGGGACCATGGGGACCTGCTCTTTCCCAGGCTTACCGCGGAGGGAAGTTACGATTCCAAAAAGATGGCGGGCAAGAGTCATATGGAGCTCTTTGATATCGATGTCAAAGGCTTCCTGGAGACCGGCAGGATCAGACAGGGGACCTTCTGCTGCCTGTTTGACTACCAGGACAGGGATCCTTTAAGCTACAATGCCAGATTGGTCTGCCTTGACCTTACTGCCTTGACATTTAACACTTGAATGTGGATGGAAAATGCCTTAAAATAGGAGAAGTATTGTATCTTCCGATAGATTATAAAATAGAAAGAAGGTTGGATGTAGCATGAGATCAAAGAAGCATCAGAAGATTGCGGCAATCGTAATTGTGGTTGTAATTGTGGCCATGGTAGTAACATCGATTGTACCTGCCATATTAATGTAAAGATATTAATGTAAATAAGGAATTTAGGAGCAGCTATGTTTAAAAAAATTGCAATAGCCATACTGGTTCTTCTCCTGGCTGCAGTGGCAGGTCTGGCCGGCTACGCAGGCTACTACTATAATAAGTATGTGGATATAGACACCATTTATCCCGGTGTGTATATCCAGGGCATGGACGTCAGCGGCATGTCCCTGCAGGAAGCCCAGAAGAAGATTGATGACTACTCCGCCAAGGCGGGAAAACATACGGTTACCCTCCAGGTTGGTGAGAGGGAATGCAGCTTTTCCCTGGGAGAGGTAGGTCTCCATTGCACCAGTCCCGATGCAGCCAGCCGGGCCTACAGCATGGGCAGAAGCGGCAATATTATTGACCAGATTCTTGATGTGCACCAGCTGGAGTCCTCCAAGGTGGATTTCCCACTGACCTATGCGGTGGATGAGAACCAGGTCAGAATCGGTGTTAATGCTCTCGCAAGACAGTTTCTGGCTGAAAAGAAGGATGCGACTATCAAGAGAAAGAAGGGCAAGTTCCTTGTCACTGACGAGGTTGTGGGTATCGACATAGACTTCGACCAGAACGCCGACAAGCTGATCTCTCTTCTGAAGGCAGAGAACTGGGAGCCCCAGTCGATCACCTTCCCCATGGATTACAAGGAGGACAAGCCGGCCCATACCAAGGCAGAGCTGGATACCATCCAGGATGTCCTTGGAACCTTTACCACATCCTATGCCGGGTCCGCCGAGGGCCGATGTGCCAATGTGGAGAACGGAGCCTCCCTCATCAACGGGACAGTGCTCTATCCGGGTGAGGAGTTCTCTGTCTATAAGGCGGTATCCCCTTTCAGCAAGGAGAACGGTTATCAGCTGGCCGGATCCTATGAGAATGGATCCACGATTCAGACCTATGGCGGAGGAATCTGCCAGGTCTCCACGACCCTCTATAACGCGGTCCTCAGGGCAGAGCTGAAGGTTGTAGAAAGACAGAACCATTCCATGACTGTCCACTATGTGGAGCTGTCTGAGGATGCGGCTATCGCCGGAACCCAGAAGGACTTTAAGTTTAAGAATAATCTGGATACCCCTATCTACATTTTTGGAAAGACGGAAGACAAGCAGATCAAGTTCACCATATATGGAAAAGAGTACCGGGATAAGGACCGGACCATAGAATTTGTCTCCAAAACCAAGAGTGAGATCGCGCCTAAGGAAGAGATCATCAAGGATAATACTCTCAAGAAGGGTAAGAAAGTGGTGGAGAAGCAGGGTAAGACCGGCTACAGGGCTGAGCTCTGGAAGGTGATCCACCAGAAGGGTAAGGAGGATGAACTGGAAAAGGTCAACTCCAGCTATTATATCAGCACACCTTCCGTGATCCGTGTAGGAACCAAGGAAGAGAAGAAGAAAAAGAAAGATGAGACCAACAAGTCCTCCGGCAATGAGGGAGAGATTGTGACGGAATCCCTGGATACAAATAACTGACAGAAACAAAATGACAGAAACAAAAGAATAGTAGACACAGACGACAAATAGAAAGAAATGCGGTGATCTTTGTTCTGTTATGAGACTGGGTAAACTCAAAGAGAGTGTATGGCAGCGCTCTGTGGAAAAACAATTGCATAAGAATCTGAACAGATATAAGACGGCATCACTTGGTGATGCCTTAGTCTTATCACCGGAAGCCGGCTCCGGAAGGACGGCCTGGCTCACGGCGGCTGTAGCGCCTGTCCGTGGCTGGATCCTGGCTCCGGAACGTCTGGTCGCCAGAGCTCTTGCCTCGGCGGCTGCCTGCAGAATGGGAAGCGGGCCTGATCTGAGGACTTATCCTCAGCTGCATATCAGTGCCATACTGTCGCCGGAGACGGAGGAGCAGCCTTTTAAAAAGCTGGTCCGGGACCTGGACCGGCTGGCCTGGGACCAGAACATGTTCCTCTTTGTGGACCGGGCGGAGGTCAGTCCGGCGGTTACAAGCCTCTTGCTTTATGGCTGGCTTCAGGGACCTGCGGGGTCTGCTGCCCCGGGAGCCGGAGCCCCGGAAAAGGGGAGGCCGGATTATAGCGGCTGGGATATCTGCATGGCCGGCGACCTGGCGGCGGAAGGGACAGCCCTGATCGCTGCTGAAAAGAGGCCAGAGCTGGAACAAAGATACACAAGGGACTATATTGATGCGGCCGGTACTACACTGGACCGGCAGGCCTTGAAAAGAATGCAGGATATTCTGGCCAAGCATTTTCCAGGTCCGGTTCTTGACCTGGGCCAGGGAGGCGTCTTCGGAGGCCTCTGGGAACTGGCTGTCGCGGCCAGGGTGGGACTTAGTGTTGAACTCAAAAGGATTCCGGTCCGCCAGCATACCATTGAGTTGTGTGAATACTACCGGCTGAATCCCTACAAGCTCCACTCCGGCGGAAATCTTCTGATTCTCTGTGAGGACGGGCCAGGTCTTGTGGACCGGGCCGGTCAGGCAGGAGTGCGGGCCGCCGTCATCGGCCGGGCTGAGACCGGCAATGACAGAACGGTCAGCTATGACGATGAAGTCCGATACTTAGAACCACCTGATATGGATGAGATCTATAAAATAGTTTAAATAGTTTAATCAGATTAATGGAGGCAGAGATGCGCAAAGAAATATTAAAGATGCTGGAGAATAACAGCAGGATTGATTTACATGACCTGGCAATAATGATGGGAACAGACGAGACCAGGGTTTACCAGGAGATTGAAAAGATGGAGAAGGATGGGATTATCTGTGGATATCCTACTCTGATCAACTGGGATAAGACCGGTGAGGAGAAGGTGACGGCCCTCATCGAGGTCCGGGTTACCCCCCAGAGGGGCCAGGGCTTTGAAAAACTGGCAGAAAGAATCACCAACTACCCGGAGGTCAGATCAGTCTACCTTATGTCAGGAGCCTTTGATTTTGCCGTATTCCTGGAAGGAAAGACCCTGAAAGAGGTTTCTATGTTTGTGACAAGCAAGCTGTCTACCCTCGATGCCATTACCAGTACATCCACTCATTTCGTACTGAAGAAATATAAAGATTACGGCATTATTATGCTGGATAAGCCTAAGAGCAGCAGAATGAAGGTGACACTATGAGGAATCCCTTATCTGATACGGTGGTTCAACTGAAACCATCGGGCATACGTAAATTTTTTGATGTGGTCCAGGAGATGCCGGATGCCATTTCTCTGGGTGTGGGCGAACCGGATTTCGATACGCCCTGGCATATCCGGGAGGAAGGTATCTATTCCTTAGAGCGGGGAAGGACCTTCTATACATCTAATGCCGGTCTCATGGAACTGAGACAGGCCATAGCCCGGTATACTTACAGGAAATGCAACATTTCCTATGATCCTAAAAAGGAGATCCTGGTTACGGTGGGCGGCAGTGAGGGAATTGATGTGGCCCTGCGGGCCATGCTTAATCCCGGCGATGAAGTGATTATTCCGGAGCCCTCCTATGTATCCTATGTGCCCTGTGTGGCCCTGACCGGAGGTGTGCCGGTGACCATTCCCCTTCAGGAGAAAAACCGGTTTAAGCTGACTGAGGAGGAACTGCTGGGAGCCATCACAGACAAGGCCAAGATTCTTGTGCTTACCTTCCCCAACAATCCCACAGGGGCCATTATGACCAAAGAAGACCTGGAGCCTATTGCCAGGATTGTACGGGAGAAGGACCTCTATGTGATTTCCGATGAAATCTACGCCGAGCTGACCTATGGTGTGGACCACTGCTCCATCGCCACTTTCCCGGGCCTGCGGGAGAGGACTATTGTAATCAATGGTTTCAGTAAAGCTTTCGCCATGACCGGCTGGAGACTGGGCTATGCCATGGGTCCGGAAGTGATCCTTAAGCAGATGACCAAGATTCACCAGTATTGTATTATGGCTGCGCCCACCACCAGCCAGTATGCCGCCGTGGAGGCCATGAATAACGGAGAGGAAGATGTGCAGGAGATGAGAAATGCCTACAATCACCGCCGCCGTTATCTGGTGGAGCGCTTTAAGCAGATCGGACTTAAATGTTTTGAGCCGGAAGGAGCATTCTATATCTTTCCCAGTATCCAGGAATTCGGCATGACTTCCGAAGAGTTTGCTACCCGTTTTCTCAGAGAGGAGAAGGTAGCGGTCGTACCGGGAACAGCTTTCGGGGAATGTGGTGAGGGCTTTTTGCGTGTGTCCTATGCCTACTCCTTAGATGAGCTTAAGATTGCCCTTGGACGGCTGGAGCGGTTTATCGACAGGCTCAGGTCCGAAAAGTTTTAAGGGATGCGGCATGGTTAATATTGTATTACATGAGCCGGAGATTCCGGCCAATACCGGTAATATAGGCCGTACTTGTGTGGCGACCCACAGTGTTCTCCACCTGATTGAGCCCCTGGGCTTCCGGATTAATGACAAAATGTTAAAAAGGGCCGGCCTGGATTACTGGGATAAGCTGGATGTGAGAGTCTATGAGGACTTCGAAGATTTCCTCAGTAAGAACCCCGGGGCCAGGATTTATATGGCCACCACCAAGTCCCGGCAGACCTATGCCGATGTGACTTATGAGGATGGCTGCTATATTATGTTTGGCAAGGAAAGTGCCGGTATCCCGGAGGAGATTCTCCTTGATTACAAGGACACGGCAGTGAGGATTCCCATGTTTGGGGATATCCGGTCCCTGAACCTGTCCAATTCGGTCTCCGTTATCCTTTATGAAGCCTTGAGACAGCAGGGCTTTAAGGAACTGGAACTGGAGGGGCAGCTTCATCACTACCAGTGGTAAGTAAGCTCCATAGTTTACTGGCATGGCAGGGGAAAGTAAGCCCATGAATGACCACCATGGCAGTGATAATCAAGCTTATGGTATGGTACAGTCGCTAAGGCAGGGGATGATAAGCCCTATGGCACGG